>JARRMU010000019.1:23202-43559 GCA_037385645.1 Gemmatimonadales bacterium | reverse complement strand
ATTGCTCATTTGTGGACCCTGTTGCTGAAACGGTAGCGCATGGACAGGCCGCTAGGCGGCTGTCCTGAGACCAGACGAAGGCAGTCGCGCCAAGTTAGCTGCAGGGCGTAGAAGTTTCCAATCGTCGACGCCGGCAAGCGATAGAATCGCTCGAACACCCAGATCCGCGAGGCCGGTGCGAACCAGCGGAAGAGGAATCGATTGAGAATCTGCGTCACCCACAACTGACGGCGGTGCCGGCGCGCGAACCCTCGGAGCGCCCGGCCGAACAGGGCCTCCGGCGGACGGGCTGCGACGAACTCCGCCAGGCGGGCCGCGACCGGGAACGAGTAGCCGGTGCCGGGATGAAACCAGCCGCCCCGATATCCGGCGGCAAGCGCGTCCGATGAGGGTGGCTCGAAGGCGCCGGCCCACGGCATCGGCAGCACTCCGGTCTCCTCTCTCACGATGCCTGCGACCTCCCAGTCCGACGCGTCGACGTAGTCGAGAATCCCGCGACGCAGCTCCGCCGGAGCCAACGAAGGCTGGTCGTGGAAGTACGTGTCTTCGACGAGTAGCCTCGAAGGCCCGAGCGGCAGCACGTAGAAGAACCGGAAGCCCTCCGATTGATCGACGGTCGCGTCCATCAGGAGGGGCCGATCCAGAGCGTGGGGCCGGGCCAATTCAAGCTCGAGGCCCAGAAACTTCTGGTAGCCCTCGCGGCGACGCCCCGAGAGGGGCGGCGGACCCCTAGAATCGATGACGACCGCGCCCGCCAGGCGCTCCCCTGTTCCCAGGGTCACGTCGTGTCGTGAGACGTCCGTCGCCTCCACGCTCAGGAACAGCTTCGAACCGGCTGCCCCTCGCACGGCGGCAGACACGACCTCGGCCAGGCGCTTGCTCGTGACCGCCGAGTACCGAGTGTCGAGCGTCCGCCTCAGATTCGGGAACACGACGCGATAGCCAGGCCACTCGTGGACGACGAACGGGTCGAGCCAGTCATGGGACTCGGGGCCGACGTCTTCCTCGTGAAAACACCAGGTGTGGTTCCCGCCCAGCGAATCGTCGCGCTCGATTAGAGCGATCCGGCTCTCCGGTTGTCGCTTCCGCACAGCGGCAGCGATCAGGCCGTTCTGCAGACCGCCGCCGACCAGGACATAATCGAATTCCGCCATCGGAGGATGATGGGGCCTGTTCGTTTGGGAACCAACCGCTCCTCGAGAGTACTTAGAGTCCACCTGGTGCGTGGAGGTGAGAGCGAGATGCGAATGGCGAGCCCGATACGGACAGAAGCCCCAGTGACCCGAGGGTTCTGGCGCGCGCCTCTCTCCTACCTCACACCCGTGCTCGTGTCTCTCCTGGTGACGACGCTCGCCTCCCGCGGGTTCGCGCAGCCTTTTCCAGCGCCGCGCTCGGCCGCCACAGCGGCCGTGGAGAGTGAAGATCCCTTTGACCCGTCCGGGCTGGCAGCAGGTCCGTTCTCCGAGATGTCCGCGCTCCTCGAGGTCACCCTGTTCAAGATCGACGTGCTGACACTGACGGTTCGAGTGAACGCGGCGACGGCCGAGCGCCTGAAGTCGCTGGCGGAGGGGCAGGACTACAGCGATGAGCTCGCGGATTCAGTGTCCGCCGTGATGCTCGATGTCGATGACGCCTGGGCCCGGCAGGTGTTCCACCGCGACGTGAGCATGGGCCGTCTCGTGGGCGGCATGCGAGAGACGGCGAAGAAGGCGGCTGAAGCCGGCTTCATCACACAGGAAACTTTCGAGGAGTTCTCGGAGAACGCCCCGGTCTGGTTCGATTTCCTGGAAGAGACGGGTGCAAAAAAGGGAGACGAGATCATCTTCCTCGTCCGGGGAGACAGCCTGCGAACGGTTTACCGTACCGTCGATGGCCGCGTTCTGATGGATGAAGACTCGGAAGGAGCCGAAGCGCGGCGGGCCAGCATTGCGAGCTTCTACGCGCCCGGTACCCGTTTTCGGAAGCGCCTTGTAGAGTCGCTGCTCGCGCCCCGGAGCGGAGACTAACCCTCGTGCTGCCGTCCGGTGCCTCTCCTGAGCGCCGAGATCCGTGCCTTTTGAACCAGCTCCTCCGACTCATCCAGCGTCCGAACCTCTTTTCCGTGCAGCTCTACAGGTAGGAACTCCAGCCGCTCGAGCAGCTCCTCGCCGGTGGCGCCCGTCAGCGGACACTCCACGGTATCGCAGGAGTCGACCTTCTCCAGGCAAGTGACGTTCGACATGTCCATCTCGTGCTCGGCTCCGGGGTCCACCTTTACGAGAACCTCGCAGTCACAAGCGGCGCAGTAGGCCACGTAGTTCTTCATGGTTGCCTCCTCGACGTCTCGGAGCCCGACCAGCCGGTCAGCGCGCTACGCAACCGGCCTGCTTCAGATTAGCAAGTTCGGCCGGAATCGCCTAGGGGGAGATATTCGCGCGCGGGGGTGGGAGATTGCCTGACAGACGAAAGGTCAGGCCTGGCGCGACCTGCGTTCGAAGGCGCTCTCGTAAACCTCCAGGTACCGTTCCACCGATCGGCTCCAGCTGAAGTCACGCGTCATGGCCTCTCGCACGTGCCGCCGCCACGTCTCCGAGTCCTCGAACAAGCCGAACGCCCGCTTGAGCCCGCGCTCGAGAGCGGCCGGCTCGAAGGTATCGAACAGGAAGCCGGTCATCTGGTCCTCGATCGTGTCGGCCAGCCCGCCGACCCGCCGGGCCACCGGCAACGTGCCGTAGCGCAGCGCCCGCATCTGGGTAAGGCCGCAGGGCTCGTAGAGCGACGGCATGAGCAGGACGTCGGCCCCGGCCAACAGCTGCCGCTCGCGGGCGTGCGTGAAATCGAAATACGCCGCGATCCGACTCGGCGCCCGGGCCGCGAGCGCCGCCAGCGCCTCCTCGTAGCGGCGCTCCCCCGAGCCGAGAAACAGATACTGGGCGTCGGTGGCGCCGAGCAGATTGGCAGACAGGATGAGGTCAAGCCCCTTCTGCGCCACCATGCGCGCCACCATGGCCACCAGCGGGATTCGAGGGTCGACTTTGAGCCCGCAAGCCTCCTGCAGCCAGGCCTTGCATTCGGCCTTGCCCGCCAGATCCTCCTTGCTGTAGTTGGCCTCGATGTCGGTGTCCGTGCTCGGGTCCCATATCTGGTCGTCGATACCGTTCACGATGCCGACGAAGCGGTCCTGAAGAGCGATGAACGTGTCGTCGAGCCCGAAGCCGCCCGCCCTGGTGCGAAGCTCGTGGGCGTGCCCGGAGCTGACCGTCGTGGCCATGTCCGAGAAGACCAATCCCCCTTTCAGAACGTTCACCTGGCCGTACCATTCCATGCGATCGTGGTGGAACAACTCGTCGGGCAGGCCGACATCCGCGAGGACGCTGAACGGAACGTGCCCTTGGAAGCCGGCGTTGTGGACCGTGATGACGGCGGGGATGCCGTCGTAGGTACTCTGGCCGGAGAGCAGGGTTCGCAGATAGACTGGCGCCCACGCCGTGTGCCAATCGTGGGCATGAAGCAGCACACGGCCCGAGGTGATCTGTGGAACCGCCTGGAGAGCCGCCCGACAGAAGAGCGCGAAGCGCCGGTGGTTATCGGCGAAATCGCCACTTGCGTCTCCGTAGATGCCGGCCCGGTCGAAGTAGTGAGCGTTCTCGATGAAGAACGTGCGCGAGCCGTCGTCGGCAAACCGGTCCGGCTCGAAATCAGGCTGGTGGAGCCGGACCGTCTCGACGCGATCCGCGATCGAGACGCTGAACGGCTCCCCACACGGAGACACGCCCGGATAGCGCTCGGCTACGGCGCGGTAGAGCGGCAGAAGCGTTATGCTCGGAATGCCTGCTTCGCCCTGGTAGTGGGCCATCCCGCGAGCGGCATCGGCCAGCCCTCCCGTTTGGGCGAACGGCCAGTACTCGGCCACGAGGTGAACGACCGTGTATGAGCTCATGAGTACGCTTCCGGACAGGTTGTGGGCAGCATGAACAGCGAACCTAGTCCGCATTCCCCCGCTAGCCAACGACTGGTGGAACTGCTCGACGGCCTCTGCCCCACGCCTTTCGACCTGCTGGGCACCCAGCGGGCGCACGAGGGAGACGAGAGTGGTGTCGCGGTCCGAGCGTTCTTGCCTTGGGCCTCGGAGGCGAGCGTCGTGCGCGACGGCCATCACGTCACTCTGCAGCGCACTCATCCGGCCGGGCTGTTCGAGGCGGTGTTTCCGGATGACGCCGAGCCGTTTCCCTATCAGATCGAGGCGGTCACCGAAGCCGGTGACGTCATCCGGCTGGACGATCCCTACCGATTCTCAGCCGTGCTGGATCCAGACCGGATCGCCCTCCTCGCGAGCGGCGACGATCCGCGAATCTACGAGTATCTCGGCGCCCATCTGATGGTGCACGAAGGGGTGGGCGGCACCTGTTTCGCCGTCTGGGCTCCGAACGCGCACAACGTCAACCTGATCGGTGACTTCAACGCCTGGGATGGCCGTTGTCATCCGATGCGGCGCCGCGGGAGCAGCGGCGTGTGGGAGCTCTTCATCCCCGGCGTCGGAGAGGGAGCGCTCTACAAGTACGAGATCCGCACGACCGACGGCGAACGACTCGAAAAGGCCGACCCGGTCGGGTTCGCCATGGAGCTTCGGCCGGCGACGGCGTCCGAGGTCGCCGATCTGGACCGCTACGAATGGGGCGACGGCGACTGGGTCGTTCAGCGGGCGCAGCGGCAGGAGCCGGAGGCGCCGATATCGATCTTCGAGGCGCACCTCGGGTCGTGGCGACGGCGCCCGGACCGGGATCCTACCACCGACGATCAGGGGTGGCTCAGCTATCGGGAGCTGGCCGAGGAGCTGCTCCCCTACGTCAAGGAGATGGGCTATACCCACATCGAGCTGCTGCCGGTATCGGAGCATCCGCTCGACCAGAGCTGGGGATACCAGACCGTGGGCTACTTTGCCCCCACCTCTCGCTTCGGGTCTTCCGATGACTTCCGCTTCTTCGTCGATCGGGCCCACCAGCTGGGCCTTGCCGTGATCCTCGATTGGGTGCCCGCCCACTTCCCGAACGACGCCCACGGGCTTGCGCGCTTCGATGGCCCGCACCTCTATGAGCACGCGGACCCGAGAAGAGGCGCACACCCCGACTGGGGCACGGCGATCTTCGACTACGGCAGGCCGGAAGTAATGGCCTTCCTGGTATCGAGCGCGCTGTTTTGGATCGAGGAGTATCACATCGACGGTCTCCGCGTCGATGCGGTCGCGTCCATGCTCTATCTGAACTACTCCAGGGGCGTCGATGAGTGGGTGCCGAACATCTATGGGGGACACGAGAACCTCGAGGCGATGGATCTGTTGTGTCGCGTGAACGACGTCGTGCACGGAGAGTATCCGGGCGTCCTCACGTTTGCCGAGGAATCCACGGCCTGGCCCAACGTCTCTCGCCCCACCTCGCAGGGCGGCCTCGGCTTCGACATGAAATGGAACATGGGGTGGATGCACGATACCCTGGAGTCGCTGCAGGCAGCGCCGGCAGAGCGCGACCAAGTGTACGACCGCCTCAGACAATCGCTAACCTATGCCTTCTCGGAGCATTATCTCCTTCCCTATTCACACGATGAGGTCGTCCACCTCAAGCGTTCGTTGCTGTCCAAAATGCCCGGCGAGACCCGCGAGCAACTCGCCAACCTCCGCCTCCTGCTGGCCTACCAGTACGGCCACCCCGGGAAGAAGCTGCTCTTCATGGGCGGCGAGATCGGCGTGCGCGACGAGTGGCAGGCCGAGGGAGAGCTCGACTGGAGCCTCCTCGAGTCGGAAGGACACCGGGGGCTGCAGCGCTTCGTCCGCGACTTGAACCGGGTCTACGGTCGGGAACCCGCCCTGCACGAGATGGATTTCAGCCCGGAGGGATTCGAGTGGATCGACTGCCACGACCCTGAGCGCACCACGCTGTCGTTCCTGCGCTGGGCGTCGGGTCACCGGGATGTCGTGATCGTGGCGGCGAACTTCGGTTCTTCAGCTCGCGAGCGCTACCGCCTCGGGGTTCCCACGCCTGGGCCCTATCGAACGATTCTCGACAGTGACGCCCTGGAATACGGCGGAGCGGGAACGCCGGTGCCGAGCGAACTGGAAGCGGTGGCGGAGCACCATGGCGGTCGGCCAGCCTACCTCGAGCTCACCCTACCTCCTCTGGCCGTCTTGTACTTCAGGCCGGCGAAGCCGCTCGTCGACTGATCCCGGTGAAAACCGCGCGGTCGCCGACGCACCTCAACCCGTCGGCCGATCGTCTCCGTTCAGCTCCCCCACCAGCGCGGGTGCGTAGTAGTCGAGGGCGTACTGCTGGACCATGCGGCGGGTCGTGAAGCGGGCACCGGCGATACGAAGGGCCTGCTTCATCTTGCGGAGCCAGCCCCTGGGAAGGCCGCTCTCGTCCCGGTCGTAGTACAAGGGTACCACCTCACGCTCCAGAAGCTCGAACAGCGCCCTGACGTCCTCGTTGTCTACTTCCTCCTCGTCCGCGCCCGGTTCGGCCAGCGGAAGTGCCCATCCGTTCTCACCCTCGAAGCCCTCGGCCCACCAGCCGTCCAGCGTGGCCAGCTGCGGCACCGCGTTCAGGGCCGCTTTCATCCCACTGGTGCCCGACGCCTCGAGCGGCGGCCGCGGCAGGTTGAGCCATAGATCGACACCCCTGACAAGACGGGCGGCGACGAAGAGGTCGTAGTCCTCCAGGAAAGCGACGCGTCCCTCGAAGCGGGGATCCCGGGTGAAGGAGTACACGCGCTGGAGGATCTCCTTCGCCGGATCATCCGCCGGATGCGCCTTGCCGCCGAAGACGATCTGCACGGGGTGCTGTACATCGGTCAGCAGCCGCCGAAGTCTCTCTTCATCGCGAAACAGGAGGTCGGCCCGCTTGTAGGTGGCGAACCGGCGAGCGAAGCCGATCGTCAGCGGCTCCGGACTCAGCAGCGTGCCGGCTCCGACGAGGTGCACCGCTTCGCTCCACAGGTCCCGCCAGCGCTGACGCGCGTATTCCCGGCTGAAGCTCAGAAGCCGCTCCTTGAGCTCGAGGTGCACCCGCCAGAGCTGTTCGTCGTCCATCTCCAGCACGCCGTCCCAGAGCCCGGGATCGTCCCATCGCGTCTTCCAGTCCTCGCCGAGGCACTCGTCCAGCAGATCCAACACCGCGTGCGACATCCAGCTCGAGAGGTGCACGCCGTTGGTGATCACGCCGATCGGCACCTCGTCGGGCTTCCGCCCCGGCCAGAGCTTACGCCATATGAACCTCGTCTCCTGCCCGTGCCTCTTGGACACGGCGTTCACGCGGCCCGACAGGCGAATCGCCGCCGCCGTCATGTGAAAGGACTCGTGGTTCGTCTCGGGATGGAAGCCGAGCCGCAGAAACGCGTCTCGATTCACGCCGAGCTGCTCCCAGTAATCCCCCGTGCAGCTCGCGATCAGATCGGCGGAGAAGGTGTCGTGGCCGGCCGGGACGGGCGTGTGGGTGGTGAAGATGCTCCGTGCCCGCACCTGGCGTATGCCTTCGTCCACGTCCACTCCCTCTGCCTGAAGCTCCCGGAGGCGCTCGAGGAGCATGAACGTCGCGTGGCCCTCGTTGGCGTGCCACGCGCCCGGATCGATGCCGAGAGCCCGAAGCACGCGAACTCCGCCCACCCCGAGAATCCACTCCTGCTTGAGGCGAAGCTCCAACCCCTCACCGTAGAGCTTGCTTGTCAGGTCGCGATCCGCCGGGTCGTTCTCCTCCAACCGAGTATCGAGGAGATAGATCGGGACCTTGCCGACAAGCAGCTTCCAGGCGGCGATGTGGACCTCTCTGCCCGATGTGGTCACGCTGGCCAGAGGCACGTCGCCACCCGGCCCGAGCACCCGGGTCAGGGGAGTGGAGGACGGGTCGAAGGTTTCGTCGGAGTCTTCCTGCCAACCATCCAGCGTGATGATCTGGTCGAAATAGCCCTTCGAGTAGAGCAGACCCACGGCGATCAGAGGCACACCCAGGTCCGACGCCGCCTTGCAGTGGTCGCCGGCCAGGACCCCGAGGCCGCCTGAGTAGATCGGAACGGAGCTGTGAACGCCGAACTCGGCACAGAAGTACGCGATCGGCCGCACCACCGAGCCGCTGTATCTGTCCCTGAACCAGGTGGCCTCGGGCGTGAGCTCGCGCCGAAAATCGTCGAGCGCCGCCTCGTAGAGCTTCATGAATTCCGCGTCGTTGGCGCACTCGGCCAACCGAGCCGGGCCCGCCCGGCGCAGGAGATCGATCGGGTTGTTGCGGCCCGCCGCCCACAGCGCTGGATCGATCTGTTCGAACAGGCGCCATGCACGGCGGTGCCAGCGCCACGAGAGGTTCATGGCGAGCTCGCGAAGCCCCTCCAGCCGCTCGGGCAGGTACGGAATCTTTGTCTCAGCGGTGCTCATCGCGGAGCCAAGTAACGGACTGGCTACAGCTTTGGCAAGGAGAGGTGTTCAGAAGTCTGCACGGGAAACCGATGCGCCCGCCTGACGAGCGCTCCTATGCCGCCGGAATGCCGGCCAAGTACCAGAAAGTCATCGCGTAATGGGTGAGGCTCCCGGCGACGACGAATAGGTGGAAGGCCTCGTGGTACGAGAACACCCGATGCCAGAGGCGCGGCTTCACGGCCAAGAACAGGGACCCCGTCGTATAGAGAAGGCCGCCGAGCGCGAGGAGGAGAATCGCCCCATCGGGCAGCGCGCGGGCGAGCGGTATCACGAGAAACAGTCCCATCCAACCCTGAAAAACCTGCAGAGTGATCGAAAACCAATTGCCGAGGCGGGGGAAGAACGCCTTCTGCGCGATCCCGATCGCCGTAATCCCCCAGGCGATCGCGAGTGTCGCGACCTTCCATTTGCCATCCAGGACGATCAGAGCGAAGGGCGTATACGTCCCGGCCACCAACACGAAGATCATCGCGTGGTCGAGCCTCTGCATCCGGTGCTTCCATACCTTCCGCCACGGAACCGAGTGGTAGAGGGTGCTCACCGTGTAGAGGAAGATCAGGCTGAGAGCGAAGATGAGGAGGGCGACCTGGCGGGACGGGTCGGGGTCGGCTCGGAGCCACAGGAGCACGGCTCCGGCCGCGAACCAAACCGCGGCGGCACCATGCAGGATGCCCCGAACCGGGTTTTGCATCCTCCCAAGCGTCAAACGGTCCGTATAATCCACGCTCAGCCTCTCGGTCTCGATCCAGCGCCAGCTTGGCGGCGCTCTTACGCCGATCGGTGCTCACTGTTTCAACGGCTCGAGGAGGGCTGCCGCTTCAAGTACCGGGCCACATTCCTATTCCGACCACACCAAAACGTCCGCGTGGACATCGGTTGCCACTGAGGGGGACGGGATTCGAGCGGCACAATAGCCTACCTTGCACCGAGGTCGCGCTGCTCTTCCGTAGACCCGGTCGTGGTCCCGGGGGGTCGCCCTCACACCGCCCGATGTGACAAGGGAGGGCTCCGGCACCCATTTTTTCCGGAGAACGCGACCGGCGCCGAAAGGGTGGGGAGATGCCGCAGCTGAGTTTCGTGTTGAACGGCCGAGAGATGGTCACCGAGTACGAGGAAGGCATGACCTTCCTCGAGGTGCTCCGCGACGTATGCGGCGTCACCTCACCGAAGGACGGATGTGCGCCTCAGGGCTATTGCGGCTGCTGCGCCATCCTTCTCGACGGTCGAGCGGTGCTCTCGTGCCTGAGAAAGCCCGGGTCGGTAGAAGGGAGAGCCGTCACGACGCTCGAGGGCATTCCCGAAAGGCAGCGCCGGCTGGTCGCCGAGGCGTTCGTCCGGGAGGGTGGATTGCAGTGTGGCTACTGCACCCCCGGGCTGGCGATCCGAACCTGTTCCCTGCTCGATCATCAGGGCACCGAGGACCGGGAGGCGGTCAGCCGGGCGATATCGGGGCACCTTTGCCGATGCACTGGCTTCCAGCGAATCATCGACGCCATTCAGACCGCCGGCGAAGCCTGGCAGAACGGCGGTGAGCTGGCGGATGGAAAGCCGCGACGCCCCTTCTTCTTTGGGGAGGAGTTCGGCCTATCGCGCACCTCTCCTCACGGGCGGCAGGGCGTGGGCGGCAGCAGCGCGCGGTTTCGAGGCGAGGAGTACACGCTGGGAGAGAAGTCCTACGTCGCCGACATGGTCCGCGACGGCATGCTGCACGGCGCCGTGACTCTCAGCCATCACCCTCGAGCTCGCGTGCTCCGGATCGACACCGCGGCGGCGCTGGAGCGACCGGGTGTGGAGCGGGTGGTCACGGCAGCCGACGTTCCAGGCAAACGCCACGTGGGTCTGATCCGGTCGGACTGGCCCGTGTTCGTGGCCGAGGGCGAGATCTCGCGCTGCGTCGGAGATGTCCTGGCTCTGGTTCTGGCCGACACGCCGTTCCGGGCGCGTCAAGCGGCGGAGGCGCTGGAGGCCGCGATCGAGTACGAGGTGCTGGAGCCGGTCGTCGATCCCTTCTCCGCCCTGGCCGATGATGCCCCCAGCGTCCACGAGGGCGGCAATCTTCTGGACGTATGCGCCTTCTCGCGCGGCGATGTGGATGGCGCTCTGGCCGATTCCGCCCACGTCGTGGAACAGACGTTCACGACCCAGAGGATCGAACACGCCTTCCTGGAGCCGGAAGCCTGTCTCGCAGAGCCACTCGAGGGCGGCAAGATCAAGCTCTACACGCAGGGGCAGGGCGTGCACGACGACCAGGCTCAGATCGCCGCCGTGCTCGGGCTGGAGCCCGAAGCGGTCGAGGTGGAGCTTGTGGCCAACGGCGGGGCGTTCGGCGGCAAGGAGGATCTCTCTATCCAGGCCCAGACGGCTCTTGCCGCCCGCCTCAGCGGTCGGCCGGTGCGCACGGTGCTCACGCGGGAAGGTTCGATCCGGATGCACCCGAAGCGGCACCCGATATCGCTCTCCTATACGGTGGGAGCCGACGCCGACGGGCGGCTGACCGCGGTTCGGGCGAGAATCGTCGGCGACACGGGCGCCTACGCTTCGGTCGGGATGAAGGTGCTGGAGCGTGCGGCCGGTCACTCCTGCGGCCCGTACCGGGTCCCGAACGTCGATGTGGAGGCGAAGACCGTCTACACCAACAATCCACCTTGTGGCGCGATGCGCGGATTCGGCGCCAACCAGGCGTCCTTCGCGATCGAGGGAATCATGGACCTTCTGGCGGAACGGGCCGGCGTGGACGGCTACGACATCCGCGAACGCAACATTCTCGCGCCCGGAGACCCCTTCGCCACCGGCCAGCTGATGACGGGCAGCTGCGGCATCCGGCAAACGCTCGAGGCCGTGCGGGAGGTCTACAAGAGCGCCCGCTACGCGGGCATCGGCTGCGGGATCAAGAACACCGGCATCGGCAACGGGATGGACGACAGCGGCCGTCTGTTGCTCCGCGTTCTGGAGGGCGAGCGGATCGAGATCCTGACCGGATACACGGAGATGGGCCAGGGCCTCTACACGATCCTCCGCCAGGTCGTCGCGCATGAGACCGGCCTCGACCCGGATCTGATGACGGCACGAACGACCAGCGATCCCCGGGTGTTGTGCGGGATGACCACCGCCTCGCGGGCCACGGCCCTCCTGACGGCGGCGGGACAGATCGCCGCCCGGAAGCTCGCCGACGACCTCGAGCGCGCCCCGCTGGACGAGTTCGTCGGCAAGGAGTACCACGGTGAGTACGTCTGCGACTTCACCACCAAGCCGGGCGACGAGACGACGCACCCGGTGACGCACATGACCTTCAGCTACGCCACCCAGGTCGTGATCCTGGACGAGGACGGACGGCTTGAGCGTGTGGTCGCTGCCCACGACGTCGGTCGGGCGATCAACCCGCTCCTGTGCGCGAACCAGATCGAGGGGTCCGTGCATATGGGGTTGGGATACGCGCTGTCGGAAGACCTTCCGTGCACGAACGGGCGACCCGACTCCACCCTCCTCCGTGACCTGGGCATTCTGAAGGCCAAGGATACACCGCCGATCGACGTCATCCTCATCGAGGTCCCCGATGAGGTGGGCGGCTACGGCTCGAAGGGTGTCGGCGAGATCGGCCTGGTGCCGACGGCGGGGGCCGTCGCCGGTGCGCTCCACGCCTTCGACGGAAAGCGTCGTTTCGATCTCCCCATGAGCGATGCCCCGGCTGCTGCACCGTCCGTCCCGAAGTCGCGGGTGAAGCCCGGGACGGCTGGCTGATGGAGCTGCAGCCGATACCCTTCCCCGACCTCCTGCGCCGCATGCGTCGCGAGGTGGAGACGGCCGACGCGATCTTCGACCTGCCCGTCCGCAAGTGGTGGATCCCGGACGAGGAGCTGGACTTCTCGGCGCTCCACTTCGGACATCGAGCCTCCACGCCGGTGGGGCCGGCAGCCGGACCGCATACCCAGCTCGCCCAGAACATCGTGCTGTCGTGGCTGGCGGGAAGCCGAATCATCGAGATCAAGACCGTCCAGGTCAACGACCGGCTCGAGATCCCGCGTCCCTGCATTCATATCCCGAACGTCGGCTACAACGTCGAGTGGTCGCAGGAGCTCCTAGTGGAGGAGTCGCTGATCGAGTACGCGAAGGCCGCGTATCTGATCGAGATTCTGAAGGCCACGCGCGCCTTCGGTCGGCTTCCCGCCGATCGTGGATTCGACACGGTCTTCGACATCAGCGTCGGCTATGATCTGGAGGGTATCAGAAGCGAGAAAGTGACCGGCTTCATCGAGGGACTGAAGGATCCGGCGCACAGCTTCGAAGCGCTGCGGGCACAGTTGAGCGGAGACCTGGCCGAGTTCTCCAACATAGATCTGCCCGCGCAGATCTCGGACACCGTCACGCTCTCCACCTTCCACGGCTGCCCAGCCGACCAGATCGAGTCGATTTGCCGCTACCTGCTCCAAGACGTCGGCCTTCATACGATCGTCAAGCTCAATCCGACGCTGCTGGGCTTCGAAGCGGTCCGCGAGATCCTGTTCGATCGGCTCGGCTACTCGCACCTGAAGCTGCGGCGCGAGGCGTTCGATATGGACCTGCAGTACGACGATGGCCTCGAGATCCTGAGGCGACTGCGCTCGGTGGCCGAGCGGCAAGGGTCGATCGTCGGCGCGAAGTTCACGAACACGCTCGTCGTGGAGAACGAACCGGAGTTCTTCCCGACCCAGACCGATCCCTTCATGTACGTGTCGGGCCCGCCCCTCCACGTGATCTCGATGAACCTCATGCAGAGGTTCCGGGAGGACCTCGGCTTCGAGTTCCCGGTCTCGTTCTCCGCCGGGATCGACGTCAAGAACTTTCCGGCGGCCGTGGCCTGCGGGATGGTACCGGTCACGACCTGCACCGATCTACTCAAGCAGGGGGGATTCGGCCGTCTTCCGGGCTACTTGAAGGCGCTCTCGCGGGAGATGCGGAAGATGGGCGTCTCATCACGCGAGGCGTTCGTCCTTTCCGCAGGCGGCCATGCGGCAGAGGCGGTCGGGGAGGCTCTGAGCACGTTCAAGGACACGGCGGCCGGGCGTTCGCTTCCGGACGCCACGTCCGGACCCGCCGGGCCGCCGCACCTGGAGCGCGACGCGTTTCGCCGGGTCACGGAGAGCTCGCCCGACGATATGCCCGCCACGCTCCGTGAAGCCGCGAGAGCCGCCGGCCTCGATGGCGAGGCGCTCGTCCTCCACGCCACGCGCGTGGCCGGCCGGCTAAACGGACGCGACATCGTCCCTTCCCTGGTCGACAATCCTCGTTATCACGCTTCGGCGAACTCGAAGCCGCCTCGCCAAATCGACAGCGTCCTCGCGCTGTACGACTGCATCAACTGCGACCTCTGCATCCAGGCCTGCCCCAACGACGCGATCTTCTCCTACGAGGCCGATCCCGTCGAGGTCAACGGCTTCTCGATCCGGGAATCGCACCAACTCGCCGTGCTCGAGGGTGCCTGCAACGAGTGCTCGAACTGCGAGATGTATTGCCCGGAATCGGGCGCACCGTTCGTCGAGAAGGAGATCGTCTTCCTGACCCGCGCCGCTTTCGACGAATCTCGGCTGGACGGCTTTTTCAGGGCGGGCAATCGGCTGCACGCGCGCCTGCGTGGCATCGAATACGAGCTGGAGGTCGACAAGGATGGAGCAGTCTTGGCACAGAGCCTCGGCGCCGAACTAGACCTCGCCGACTCAGCGCGAGCGAGGACGGTGTGGACGTCGATCTATCACGCCGACACCCCGAACCCGGTGAACCCGTCGCCCTCATGAGGAAGCGACTAACCGGACTCAGGGTGCCGGCGGGCGGAGACGAGACGAGGGCGGCTTCCATCCTCGTGATCGACGGCCGGATCGCCGAGATCGCGACGCCGGAATCGGTGCCGACGGAGGCGGACGAGGAGATCGTCGAGCTTGGCGGCTTGCTCGTCCTTCCCGGCGTCATCGACGGTCACGTCCATTTCGACGACCCCGGGTTCACGCACCGTGAAGACTTCGAGACCGGCACGCGCGCGGCCGCTGCCGGTGGGGTCACCTGCATCGTCGACATGCCCTGTACCTCCCTCCCCCCGGTGACTTCAGGAGACAACCTCCGGACCAAGCTGGCGGTGATCCGGGCCAAGGCACACGTCGACTTCATGCTCTGGGGAGGGGTCTCCGACAACGCCATGGCCGATCCGGAGTGGAGACGGAACCTGGTTGAGATCGTCGAGGCGGGCGTGGCCTCGATCAAGGTCTACATGCTCTCGGGCATGGATACATTCCGTGACCTGTCGCGTTCTCAGCTCTCCGAAGCCCTCACCGAGATAGCGCGACTGGGAGTTCCGGTCGGCGTGCACGCCGAAGACCGCGAGATGGTCCACGAGCTCACGAGCCGCATCCAGGCGGAAGGTCGGAGCGAGCCACTGGACTATGCGGAGTCGCGCCCGCCCGCCGCGGAGATAGCGGCCGTGGCAACCATGAGTGAGCTTTGCCGCGAGACGGCCGCACACGTGCATATCGTCCACCTGGCGACTGGAGCGGCCCTCGACATCGTGACGGCAGCCCGCGATGACGGTCTGCCGATGTCGGCGGAGACCTGCCCGCATTTTCTGGAGTTTACCGCCGAGGACCTACGGAAACAGGGTGCGCTGCTCAAGACGGCCCCGGTGGTGAAAGACAAGGCCGACCGGGACCGCCTCTGGGAGGGGCTGGCGTCGGGAGAGCTGGATTACGTGGCGACAGATCACGCCGCCGGCCGGTGGCCCGAAGAGAAGCACACCGGCTCCATCTGGACGGACTACGGCGGCGTGCCGGGCGTGGAGCTTTCGTTGCCCTACCTGTACTCGGAGGGCGTCCGCCGAGGGCGGATCACGCTCGAGCGGCTCACGGAGCTCACCGCATCGGCGCCGGCCCGGTTCTTCGGAATCGAGCGGCGTAAAGGGAGGCTCGAGCCCGGCTTCGACGCGGATCTCGTGGCGATCGCCGAGGAGGAGACGTGGATCGTATCGGCTGAGGATCTGCACAATCTCAACCGGTATACGCCTCTGGAAGGCTACGAGCTGACGGGTCGGGTCCGGCAGGCGTTCGTGCGAGGTCAACCGGCCTACCATCGGGAAGACGATGGCAGCGAGCGGTTCGGAAAGCCCGGATTCGGGCAGCACGTGAGGCGCGAATCGAAGGTCGGGGCATGAGCGAGCTCGACACGTGGATCCTCGGAAACGGGACTCTGGTGAGAGGCGGCCCCCGGGCCGAGGTGGTGCCGCAGGGCGCTGTCGCCTGGGCGGGAGACCGTATCTCCGCCGCGGGCGATGAATCAGCGATAAGGGAGCGCTTTCCCAACGCGCATTACCTGGATGGTCGCGGCGGCATCATCCTGCCCGGCCTCGTCAACATCCACCATCACTTCTATTCGGCGCTAGCGAGGGGTCTGGATCCGGGGGTGCGGATGCGGAGCTTTCCACAGGTGCTGGATCGGCTCTGGTGGCGGCTAGACCGGGCCCTCGACACCGAGACCGTCCGGATCTCGGCCCTCCTCTCGGCTGCCGAATGCGTGCGACATGGCTGCACCACCGTCTTCGACCATCACGCCTCACCCTCCTGCATCGAGGGAAGCCTGGACGCCATCGCCGACGCGGCCGGCCAGGCCGGGATCTCGGCACTGCTCTGCTACGAGGTCACAGACCGCAACGGTCCCGAGGGCGCCGCCGCCGGGATCGAAGAGAACCTGAGCTTCCTCGCGGATCGGGCGGACGACCCCCGGATCCGCGGCGTGGTCGGCCTCCATGCCAGCTTCACGCTTCGGGATGAGACGCTGGCCCTGGTGGCCGAGCGGCGACCGTCCGGGTCCGGCTGTCACATTCACGTGGCCGAGGATCCGGTGGATGTCCTGGCCTCCATCGATGCGTTCGGTGTCGCTCCGGTGGAGCGCCTCGCGCGCTTCGACCTGCTGGATGAGCGCGCGCTGCTCGCCCATGCGATCCACCTCGAGCAGGCCGACTACGAGCGGGCCGCGGAGGCCGGCGCGATCCTGATCCACAACCCGGAATCCAACGCCAACAACGGCGTCGGCCGTCTGAACGTGCCGCGGACCGCCGCGCTCGGCTGCACGATCAGCCTCGGCACGGACGGCATGTCCTCCTCGATGCTGCGAGCTCTGCGCTTCGCCTTCCTGACACATCGAGGAGCGACCGGCGATCCGTCGTCGGGCTTCGAGGCGCTGCCGGACCTGCTGGCCCACAACGCGGCGACGGCGCGGCGCTTCTTTTCGGAGCCGCTCCTGGGTCAGCTGGAGGAGGGGGCACCCGCTGACGTGATTGCCGTCGATTCCCCACCTCCGACGCCGATCTCGGGCGAGAACTTGTTCGCGCATCTCGCCTATGGCACCAGCGAAGCTCCGGTTCGGCACACTGTGGCCCGCGGCCGGGTCTTGCTGCAAGATTTCCGGCACACCAGCCTCGATCCCGAGGAGTTGACGGCGCGGGCCCGGGAGCTGTCCCCACCCTTGTGGGAGCGGTTTCACGCCCTCGACTGGAACACTCCATATCTCGGTATAGCAAACGGATAGGATCACTCACGTGAGCCAAACCCTGGATGCTGCCGCGCGGCAGAGGGCGATCGAAAGATGCCGGGAGCGGCAGATCCTCATCCCCACCTTCGCGGAGATGAGGGACCCGTCACGACTGAGCCCGTCTCTGGTGGCCGGGCTGCCCGATATCGACATGCAGGCGGTCCACCCGCTGAATCTGTTTCGGATCACATGGCATAACGACCCGGACACCGGAGCCTTCGGCGACGTCAACTATCTCGAGCTTCCGCGGGAGCTCACCGGGGTTTCCGCGCGAATCGTCGGCCTCGTCGGGGAACATTTCCCCACGGGCGCGCACAAGGTGGGAGCCGCCTTCGGCTGCCTGGTGCCGCGTCTGGTGAGCGGCGAGTTCGACCCCACGACCAATCGTGCCGTGTGGCCGTCCACCGGCAACTATTGCCGGGGGGGCGCGTTCGACAGCGCTCTGCTCGGGTGCCATGCCGTGGCGATCCTCCCGGAGGAGATGAGCCGAGAACGTTTCGAGTGGCTGGAGTCGATCGGCGCGGAGATCATCCGGACTCCGGGCAGCGAGAGCAACGTGAAGGAGATCTTCGACGCCTGCTGGGAGCTGCGCCGCTCCGACCCCGACGTGGTCGTCTTCAACCAGTTCGACGAGTTCGGCAACTACCTGTGGCACTACGGGGTCACGGGCGCCGCCGCCGAGTCCGTCTATCGGACCCTGGCGGGCGAGGGCGACAGCTGTGCCGCCTGGGTGGGTGCGACGGGCTCGGCCGGAACTCTCGGCACGGGCGATTGGCTCAAGAAGCGCTTTCCCGGCTGCCGGATCACGGCCGCCGAGGCGCTGCAGTGCCCCACCCTTCTGATGGCCGGATTCGGCGCCCACCGGATCGAAGGGATCGGGGATAAGCACGTGCCCTGGATCCACAACGTGCGAAACACCGACGTGGTGACGGCCATAGACGACGAAGCCACCATGAGCCTGACCCGGCTGTTCAACGAGCCCGAGGGAGCGCCCGTGCTCGCCGATTACGGAGTCTCTCACGAAGTGATCGAGCGGCTCCCCTCGCTCGGGCTCTCCAGCATCTGCAACGCGCTCGCGGCGATCAAGACGGCCCGCTACTTCGAGCTCGGCGAGCGTGACATCCTCCTTACCTCCTTCACCGACTCGGTCGACCTCTACCGCACGAGGCTCGGTGAGATGAGAGCCGAGCGGGGTCGCTACACGGAGCGCCAGGCCGCCGCCGATCTCGAACGCTATCTGCTCGGAGCGACGACCGATCACCTCAGGGAGCTGCGCTACCCGGACCGGAAGGCGATCCACAACCTCAAGTACTTCACGTGGGTGGAGCAGCAGCGGAAGACGGTGGAGGAGTTGGACGCTCTGTGGGCGCCGTCTTTCTGGCACGACCTGGCCGATCAGCTTCCGGAGTGGGACGCAGCGATCCAGGCCTTCAACGGAGAGACCGGTGTGACCTATGGAGAGTAGCGATGGACGGGTCGCCCTGAAGGAAGCGAAGCGGCTCGAGCCGGACATCGTCGGCTTCTTGCGCGATATGATAGCCATCCCGGCCGAAAGCCGGCGCGAAGGCGAGCGCTGCGAACGCGTGCGTCTGGAGTACGAGAAGCTGGGCTTCGACGAGGTAGGCTTCGATCGGCTCGGCAACGTGGTCGCGCGGATCGGCAGCGGCCCGTTCACGATCCTCATGGACGGTCACATCGACTGTGTCGGCGTCGGCGATCCTGATGCCTGGGAGCACGATCCGTTCGAGGGTAAGCTGGAGGATGGCAAGGTCTGGGGTCGCGGTGCCGTGGACGAGCTGCCGGCGATCGCGTGCATGGCCTACGGAGCCGCGCTGGCTCGACGCCGCGGGTTGCCGGAGAGCGTGACGCTCCTTCTCACCGCCTCGGTGATGGAGGAGGACTGCGACGGCTACTGCCTATTGCACCTGATCGAGAACGAGGGCATCAGTCCCGATGTCGTCGTCATCGGAGAGCCCACCGATCTAGGCGTCTACCGGGGGCAGCGCGGACGCGTAGAGGCCACGATCTCGACCAAGGGACGATCCTCGCACGCCGCCCATCCGGAAGAGGGGATCAACGCCCTGTACAAGCTCGCGCCGATCATCTCCGAGATCGAAGCGTTGAACGACCGTCTCCCGGCTGATGATTTCCTCGGCAAGGGCACGGTCGTGGTCTCGAACATCGAGTGCACCACGGTGTCGCTGAACGCGGTGCCGGACAGCGCTCGCATCAACATCGACCGCCGTCTCACGGCCGGCGAGTCGGCGCAAGCCGCCCTCGACGAGCTACGCGCCCTTCCCCATCTCGGCGACGCGGAGGTCGAGCTCCTCTGGTACGACGAGGTGAGCTGGCGTGGGGAGCGAGCTCGGCAGGAGAAATACTTTCCGAGCTGGGTGCTTCCGGAGGGGCACACGCTCGTCCGTGGCGTGGCGCAGGCCGTCGAGGCCGTGATGGGCTCTCCACCGGTCGTCTCCCGCTGGTCCTTCTCCACAAACGGCGTGGCAACCATGGGTCGGCTCGGCCTCCCGACGGCCCGGCCTCAAGGGCCGCGACTTCATCTCGACGCAGGACTGGACGCTCGCGGAGCTCGAGACGCTGTTCATTCTCGCCGAGCAGCTCAAGCGGGCCAAGAAGGCGGGCGAACGGACGCCCCTTCTCCCCGACAAGACGCTGTACATGATCTTTTTCGACGCGTCGACGCGAACGCGCAACTCGTTCGAGACCGGGATGACCCAGCTGGGTGGACACGGCATCTATCTCTCCCCCGACCGGATGCAGATCAGCCACGGTGAGAACGCCAAGGACACGGCCAACGTCCTTTCGAGGTACGGCGAGGGAATCGCCATTCGACACTGCACCTACGGGGAGGGAAACGCCTACATCCGGGAGGTTGCGGAACACGCCGGAATCCCCGTGCTCAGCATGCAGGACGATGTCTACCATCCCTGCCAGATCCTGGCCGACTACATGACGATCCGGGAGCGGTTCGCGAACACGCGAGGGCTCAAGATCGGCGTAGCCTGGACGAGCGCTCCCAACTATGTCAGGCCGCTCTCGGTGCCTCAGAGCCTCGTCCTGATGATGCCTCGCTTCGGGCTGGACGTCACCCTGGCGTACCCGCCGGAGTTTCGCCTCATGCCGGAGATCGAGGAGCAGGCCAAGGCGAACGCGGAGGCCGCCGGAGGCAACTTCCGCATCACGCACAGGTTTGAAGAGGCGTTCGAGGACGCCGACGTGGTGGTTCCGAAGTCATGGGGCCCTCTCGTGCACACGAGGGATGCGTCCGAGGGCCTTCGCCTGATCGGGCAGTATCCTTCCTGGCGGTGCGCCGCCGAGCACGTCGCCCTCGGCAGGGAGCACCTCGTATACATGCACCCGC
>JARRMU010000019.1:0-23152 GCA_037385645.1 Gemmatimonadales bacterium | reverse complement strand
CACCGATGAGGTAATCGACGGTCCCCACTCGGCCGTATACGACGAGGCCGAGAACCGGCTGCACGTCCAGAAGGCTCTCATGGCGCTGGTGATGTGAGCGGCTCCCTTCCCGTCTGCGGCGGCCGCCGGTGAGCGGCTTCCGGTTCCGCTGCTGCGAGTGCGGTCGGGAGTACTCCGAGGACCCTGCGCTCCTGGTCTGCGCGGCGTGCGCCACCCATCAGGAGGCGGGTGGGCCGACGCGCGGCGTGCTCGAGGTCCACCTCGACGCGCTCCCACTGGAGTGGCCGAAGGCCCGTCCCTCCGACACGGACTTCCTGGCGGCGTTCCTTCCGTTCTCGGACCCCTCCGCAATAGCGCCCCTCGATGTTGGCGGCACGCCGCTCCTGCCAGCTCCGGGTCTCCGGGAGGCGCTGGATCTGCCTTGGCTCTGGATCAAGGACGACACGCGAAATCCGAGCGGGTCCACGAAGGACCGTGCGTCCCTTCTCGTCATCGCCAAAGCGCGGGAATACGGCTACGACACCGTGGCCACAGCCTCCACCGGTAACGCCGCCGCCGCGCTGGCCGCGGTGGGAGCCGCCGCCGGGCGGCGAGCGGTCGTCTTCGTCCCGGCGTCGGCTCCGGAGGCCAAGCTGGTGCAGCTCCTCTGCTACGGGGCGGAGGTGGTTCGCGTGCAGGGTAGCTACGACGACGCCTTCGATCTCTGCCTTGCGGCCTGCGACGCGTTCGGCTGGTACAACCGTAACACGGCCCTGAACCCGTTTACGATCGAGGGGAAGAAGACCGCGGCGCTGGAGATCGCCGCCGCCATGGCGCCCGAATCTCCCGATGTGGTTCTCGTACCCACCGGGGATGGGGTGATCCTGGCCGGCGTTGCGAAGGGATTCGAGGACCTGGTGCATGCCGGACTGCTCGCCCGCATGCCCCGACTGGTCGCGGTTCAGCCACAGGGGTCGGCTGCTATCGTCACCGCCCATCGGGCGGCGGCCGAGAGCGTGACGCCGGTGCCCGACGCGGCGAGCGTTGCCGACAGCCTGACGGTGGGCACGCCCCGCAACGCCATCCTGTGTCTGAAGCGCATCCGGGAGTCGAGAGGTGGAGGAGTCGCTGTGCCGGATGCCGACATCATCGCGGCGATCCCGTTCCTGGCCCGTCACACAGGGGTGTTCGCAGAGCCCGGTGGGGCGGCGGCACTGGCCGGCCTGCACGCGGCCCTGGAGGAAGGCCTGGTGGGGCGCGACGAACGAATCGTCCTCCTGGTGACCGGCACGGGCCTCAAGGACGTCCCGGCGGCCAGCCGACTGGTCGAGCGTCCGGAGCCCATCTCGCCGGACCTCGAGGCGGTGGCCGAGCGCTTCGGTCTCTAGCCGGCTCTACTTTTCGGCGCGATCTGCAGGTCCCCCGGGCTCTCCTGTCTCCCTATCGGCTCAGCTGTCCTCGAACAGCCCGGCCGCCTTCCTGGCCGAGACCAGAATGCCCTTGATCATCGCCGAGCTGAAGCCCTGGTGCTCCATCTCGTTGAGGCCGGCAATCGTGCATCCGCGCGGAGTGGTCACGCGATCGATCTCGGCTTCAGGGTGGCTCTCGGCGTTCAGGAGCAGAGAGGCCGCACCCTTGGCGGTCTGCGCGGCCAGCAGCATCGCCTCTTCCGGGTGAAAGCCGATCTCGATCCCGCCCTGCGACGCCGCCCGAATCGAGCGGAGGAAGAACGCGATGCCGCAGGCACAAGTCGCGGTAGCGCTCGTCATCAGTTCCTCGTCGATCACGAGCGTCTTCCCCACCGCGTCGAAGAGCGAGACCGCCTTCTCCAGCACGTCAGAGCCGGCGTCGCCCGCCAGACAGGTCATCGACTCGCAGATGCCGATCGCCGTGTTCGGCATCGCCCTGGCTACCGGGATGGGCGCCCCGAGGTACTCCCGGATGTCCGCGATCCTCACATCGGAGACCACCGAGATCAGAACGTGGCGGCCGGGTTCGAGGGCATCGCGGACCTCCTCCAGGAGAGCCACCAACTGCTGCGGCTGAACGGCCACGAGAATCGTGTCGGCTCGTCGTACGGCCTCGATGTTGTCGGTCGTGACCCTGAAGCCCTGCTCGGCAAGCGGCTCGAGTGCCGCGGCATGCCGCCGCGTGATGGTGATCTGCCCCGGATCGCACTTCCAGGACGCCACCCATCCCCGGGCCAGCGCCTGGCCGAGGTTTCCACCGCCCAGGATAGATACGTTGCTTGCCTTCGGCTCTTCCATCGTCATCTCTGGTCATCCTTCAGTGGCGAAATGGATCGAACTCACCAAGTCTACCTCCATGCTCCGCTTGCCATGCCCGAACCGCCAGCGTTCGGTCAGGCCGTGTGCCCGTTGCACACCTCGATAACGATGGCAGCCTATGCACGGTGACGCTCGCCGCATGCTCCGGACAACTTTTAGGCATCGCTGTCCTGCGTGCGGCGTGGGGCCGCTGTTCCGAGGTAGATACGCTCTGCACGAGCGATGTCCGGCCTGCGGGCTGGATCTGGAGGGAGAGCACGGCGCGCACTACGGAGGCCCGATCATTCTCGGCTACACGATCAGCGGCCTGACCGGCCTCGGCGTCTTCGCCCTCCTGTTCTGGCGGCTCGGCCCTGCCCCCTGGATCACCTGGATTGCGGTGCTGGCCGCCATCATCTCGCTACTTCTCACCTATCGACACATCAAGGCCCACTGGACATGGTGGCTGTACTCCGTCGGGGAGCTCGGACGCCGGCCGAGAGAGTGAGGGTCTTATGGACGTTCAGAAGACCGCGAAGACGCCGTAGAGGAGCAGCCCGCTGTAGCGGTACGTCAGCCTTATCAGCGGATCCTCGGTCTCCTCAGCCCGCAGCTTCGTGTAGACGTAGCCGGCACCGACGCCGAAGTTGCGGACGAAGTAGTACTCGGCCGCCGCGTCAGCGTTGCCGACCGCCGCCTCGATCGAGGAGATCTTTACGTACAGACCGCCTACGCTCCCCGGACGATCATTCTCGAGAGGGGCGCCCAGCGCGCGTCGAGACCGAGTGTGGCCACGGGGAACGTGGTGGACTTTCGCTCCTCGACCGCGTGGACCGGGTTCTCCCCCGCGGAACCTGCCGCCGCAATCTCGACCTTCGTGAACATGGCGCTGAGGCCGAGCCCGACCCCCACCTCGACCTTGTCGCGCGCGAGGAAGGAGAAGCTGTAGCCGAGCAGCGCGAACTGCGTCCGGAAGTCGGCGTTCACCTCCGCACCAATCGGAAACGTCTCGTCTCCGAAATCGATCTCCTCGTCAAGGACCTTGTTGCTGTTCCTGCTTAGGCTGAAGTAGCCGAAGCTGATCCTGTGGCGGCGGCCGAGCCGGAAGAAGCCGCCTGTGCGAAAATCGAACTTCTTCGTGTCGAACCCGAGATCGTCTTCCAGGTCGATCTCCGTGCCGACGCCCAACTCCTCTGAGTCCGCCCGGAGGCTCGTGCTGAAGAAGCTCGCGAACGCTCCGGCGCTGATCTGGAGGCGCTGATACAGCTGATTGGTCTCCCGCTCCTGACTTGGCTCCGGCAGGCGGGATGGGCTGATCGTGGTAGATCTCTTGCGCGGCGTAGAGGTTGACCGCTGTTTGATCGCCCATCTCCAGCGCTATAGTCACCACCTGGTTCGAGGAGGCCGTAAATGAGATATGGGCTGTCGCCGTCTCAGGCGAAGGTATTGGGCATCGCGAGGATCGCCATCGGATTCCTGTACTGGGTACATGGGGCACAGAAACTGTTCGGCTGGTTCGGCGGCTTCGGAGAGGCGGGGACCGCCGAGCTCATGTCCCGCTTCGGAGCCGCCGGCCTCATCGAGTTCGTCGCAGGCCTGCTCATCACGCTCGGGCTCTTCACAGTGCCGGCCGCGATCATCGCCTCCGGTGAGATGGCGGTCGCGTACTTCTGGATGCACGTGCCTCGTGGCAGCTTCTTCCACTGGGAGAACGGCGGCGAGAAGGTCGCTTTCTACGCCTTCTTCTTCCTTCTGTTGGCGGCCCTTGGCGCCGGCGCGTTCTCGATCGACGGGGCGATACGTCGGCGCAGAGACTAGACCAACTCGAAGCGACCCTGGAAGAAGCGGAGCTTGTCCGGCTCGTACACGAACCTGAGGCCCGTCAGCTCGTCGCGGCGCTCGTGGACGCGGATGATCCCGTCCGCCACGGCCCGCATGTGGTCGTTGGTGTAGACGCGGCGCGGGATCGTCAGACGAACGAGCTCGAGAGCCGGCCGGTAGTTCTCCCCCGTATCCGGGTTTCGGCCCTTGGAGACATTGCCCCGCTCCATCGCCCGCACGCCGGTCTCGGCGAAGATCTCGGCGGCTAGCCGCTGGGCGGGAAACTCGTCCTGATCGATGTGCGGCAGGAAGCGCTTCGCATCCAGGAAGATCGCGTGGCTGCCCGGTGGCGTGACGATCGGCACGCCCGCGTCGAGCAGCATCTGGCCCAGCAGCTGAGTTTGCCGTACACGCGCCCGGATGTAGCGGTCGTCGACCATCTCCTCGACGCCGCGCGCGGTCGCCGAGAGGTCGGCGGTGGCCAGGCCGCCGTCCGTCACGTTGCCCTCGTAGATCCTGAGTAGCTCCTCGGCCTTACGGGTCCACTTCTCGCTCTCCCTGAAGGCGAGGATCCCGCCGATGTTGATCAGGAAGTCCTTCTTGCCGCTGACCGTCGCCCCATCTCCGTAGATCATCATCTCGCGGAGGATGTCCTTAATCGGGATCTCGGCGTAGCGGGTATCGCGGCTCTGGATCATGTAGGCGTTCTCCACGACGCGCGTGGCGTCGAAGAAGACCGGAACGCCGACCGACCCACAGTAGGCGTAGACCTCCTTCATGTTGTCCATGCTGACCGGCTGGCCGCCCGCCATGTTCACGGAGTGCTCGAACGAGACGTAGGCGACCTTCTCGGGCCCGTGCTCGTCGACCAGGGCCCGCAGCTTGCCGAGGTCGATGTCGCCCTTCCAGGGGTGGTTGCTCTCGGGGTTCTTGGCCTCGTCCACGATCACGTCGACGAACACCCCGCCCGCCAGCTCCTGATGCAGCTTGGTGGTCGTGAAGTACATGTTGCCCGGCACCAGCTGGCCCGGCCGGATCATGATCTGACTCAGGATGTGCTCGGCCGCCCTTCCCTGATGGGTCGGGATGATGTGCTCGTAGCCCAGGCTCTCCTGCAGGACCTCGACGAGCCGGTGATACTCGTCGGTCGTCTTCGGACTCGCGCGCACCCCATCGTACGCCGCCCACTGGTCGACGCTCATCGCCGAGGTGCCCGAGTCGGTCAGCAGGTCGATCGTCACATCGGCCGATCTGAGGAGAAACGTGTTGTAGCCCGCCGTGCGAATCGCCCGCTCGCGGCGACGGCGCGACAGCTCGCCCACGCGCTCGACCGTGTGGATCTCGTAGGAGAAGGTGTCGAAGCGGTAGGGCTCGAGGTCCGGGAATCCCCAGTGATAGGCCATCTCGTCCCGCCACCTCCCCACCGTCGTGGGCTGCATCGGAGAGACCGTGTCCCGCTGACCGAAGAGGCTGATGATCGCGTCGGCCACTTGGTCCAGCTGCTCGTTGGTCATGGCGAGCCGAGGGATCTGCACCGGGACGAGGTTCTCGCTCACCGTCGGATGCGGAGCGACGGCGCGCACGCCGGACATCAGATAGAGGGCAGCCGAGAACGTGTCCTGAGCGAACTCGCCGGCCTGCGGCAGGAACTCGTTGGCCATCACGTAGGCGCCGTCGCAGCCTCGCTCCAGAGGCACCCCGGCGTCACGAAGACGCTGCGTGAAGCGCTCCGTCTGGTGCATCACCCAGCGCACCTCGGCCTCGTCGCACATCTCCCGCAGACCCCGCGCCAGAACCTCCATCGTGCGGCCCGCCATGCCACCGTACGTGTGAAGGCCCTCGTAGACCACGACCTCGTTCATGAACTTCTCGTGGTCGTCCGGATTGTCGGTAGTGATGATCCCGCCGGTGTTCGACTTCGGATCCTGAGCGCCATCGAGCTGGAGGATGTGGCCGGTCTTGACGATCTGGCCCACGATCTCCGCGATGCGCCGATCGGCCTGGCCCGGCTCGTGGCGCTGGATGTACCAGGCGTTCTCGATCACCCGTGAGCCGTCCACGATGAGCCGCACGCCGAAGCGATCCGCCAGGGATCGCACGGCGCGCAGATTCGCGAGACTGAACGGATGCTGGCCGTCGGCGAAGGCGGGAAGGTCGATGATCGGCACGGCACCCTGAACGAGAGCCTCCTCGAGCTTGGTCAGGTCCAGGTTCCCCGTGAAGATCGCCTCTCCGCGATCGCGCACATCCAGGACCCGGACGCCCTGGGGAGTGAGGACATCGATGCGTCCCCGAGCGTTGCTCGGCACGACGGAGCCGGCCGGCACCAACGTCGCCACGATGAGCTTGAGACATCCGAGGATGTTGTGGGTGGGGCAGACGTAGGCGTGCCCCAGCACCTCGCGAACGGCCTCCTGGAGGTGCTCGAAGTTCCGGCTCCCGGCGTAGGCCTCATCCCCGATCAGCTGGCCAGCCAGCTGTTCCTGGCTGAACGCGCTCGTCCCGAGCGAGCACATGTCGAAGCTCACCTGGGAGGGCGTCAGGTTGAAGACGTTGAAGGCAGCCTCCGCCAGATACTTCTTCCGCTCCTCCCGGGTCGGGAAGGAAAGCAGGCGAACTGTCTTTATCTTGTGCGGCTCACAGACCGGCACCTTGGCGCTCACGCGTCTCCCATCCTTTCATGCTGTCGGCTACCGGATCGGCCGCGGGCCGCGGCTCGACCGATCGGCTCTAGTCTCCCCGTCCTGGTGTGGTTTGCGGCTCGACGAATGGGGGCGGTGTGGCCTCCGTGTGCGGCGGCAACACGGGATACCTCACGTCCGGCTGCTCACCGTTCAGGCTCCGAAGGAACGCCACGATCGCCCCGACATCCTCGGCGGTGAGCTCCGCGCCCAACTGGACGGACCCCATGACGCCCACCGCCTCGCCCAAATCCCACACCACGCCGGAGTGGAAGTATGGAGCGGTGAGGGCCACGTTTCGGAGCGAGGGCGCTTTGAACACGTACTCGTCGGCAGCCGTGCGAGTAACTTCGAACCGGCCCTTGTCCTCCGGCGGCAGAAGGTCCGCGCCTGGCCTCAGAACGACCCCGAACGGATGGTAGGCCGATCCACCGAGGTTCACGCCGGCATGGCAGGCGACGCACCCCTTGTCCATGAAGGCGCCCAGGCCCGCCAGTTCCTGTGCGGACAGCGCTGACTCGTCTCCGTTCAGATACCGGTCGAATCGCGACCCGGGCGTGATCAGGGTCGCCTCGAACGCTTCGATCGCCCTCGCCATATTCTCGAACGTGAGGGGCTTCGGATCATCTGGAAACGCGCGGCCGAACCGGTCGACGTATTCCGGCATGCTCCGAAGGGTCTCGACCGCCCGCGCCGGCGTGCTGTTCATCTCCACGGCTGCCTGCACGGGCCCCATCGCCTGCTCCATGAGGTCCTCCGCACGTCCATCCCAGTCCTGCGCGATATTGAACACGGCGTTCAGCACGGTGGGCGCGTTCCTCGGTCCCCGCTGCCAGCCGTGGCCGATCGACGTCTCCTGCAGATCGACCCCGCCGAGGCCGAGATTGTGGCAGGTGTTGCAGCTGATCAACCAGCTGGCCGACAGCCGTGGCTCGAAGAAAAGCATCTTCCCGAGCTCCACCTTCTCGGGAGTCATCGGGTTCGTCTCCAAGTTCGGCGGAGTGGCCGGAATCGGCTGGAAGACAGTCCCTGCGGCGGCGACCAGCGAGGCTGCCGAGGATGAAGCGATCTGCTCCGTCCCGGTGGATGCCGTAGCCCCCGCGGGCTCATCCTTCTGCTCCGAGCCTGGGTGGCCACAGGCGCCGAGGGCGAGGATGACGACGAGAGTTATCGATGCAGATGAGATCGCGCGAGTTCGCATGATGACCTCCCGTGGCGGTGGCTGCGCACCACCGGCGTTGAAGCACGAGTCCGGACTCAAGAGGACGATACCGGCGGGCATCGCGCCAAGCTATCGGGAATAGTATGACACCTGTCGGGGGGATCTCCGCGCCGGATTGTAGGGATATCTCCTACAGCGATGCTCGGCGGAATGGCCGTCGGCAGGGGCCTTCATTGACGAAGCCGCCGGCTCATCGTAGTAGGAAGCTTTCCAGCGTATGCATCCTCTGCTCGGAGGCGCCAAATGCCCGTTAACGTGTTCGCCAACTTCGAGGACGGCCTCGAGCCTTCCGCTCGGCAGCGGAACCACTTCATCACCGACCTCGATTTCGACGACGAGCGCCTCTGGGTGCCCTACGGCGAGACCGCCTGGTTCCAGCCGTGCCGCTTCGATGTCACCACCGGCGGCTTCACGGCCGTATTGAAAGCGCTTCCGGGCACCGTGGTCCCGAAACACTACCATATCAGCACCGTGCAAGGCTGGACGCTGCAGGGAAGCTGGCGGTACCTGGAGCACGATTGGGTCGCGACGGCGGGCACCTTCATCTTCGAGCCTGCGGGCGAATCCCACACGCTCGTCATCCCTGAGGACGCGACCGAGCCGGCGATCATCCTGTTCGTCGTGAGCGGCGCGCTCGTCTACACCGACGACGACGGCAACTTCGCCGCCTACGAGGACGGGTTCACCATCCTCGAGCTCGCCCGCGCCCACTACCGTGAGCAGGGTCTGGATGTGTCACGCCTGGACGCGCTGATCCGCTAGCCAGGCGCGCCCGTCGCCTCAGTAGGCGAATCCCATCCCGATGTAGAGGCCTTTGTCCTGGGTGCTGGTGGCGTAGGTGATGGAGAGAATGGAGCGCGTGCCCCGAAGCGCGATCCAGATCCCGCCGCCGTAGCCGGTGCGGAAGCCGCCGGGCGACTCTCCGTCCACCCACACGCGCCCGAGATCCAACATCCCGAGGATTCCGAAGCTGGACGGGAAGATGAGACGGTAGTCGAAGAGGTCGAGCCGAAGAGAGCCGCCCCCGTACAAGGACGCATCTCCCGCGAACCGCTGCACCGGCCAACCACGGAGACTCTCGTTGCCGCCGATGTAGGCCAGATCGTAGAACGGGGCGAGACCCCAGACCTTCTTGCCGCCGACCCGCACGGCAAACTCGGATTGGCGCCATCCGAGTGGAAAGCCCGCTCCGCTCGCCAGCTCCACCGTCCCGTACGGCTCGACCACGTCCAGGATCGCCGGATAGAAGCCACCGCCCACGTGCAGCCAGAGGTGGGGGTTGGGATCGGCGACCTCGAACAGCCCCGGCCGCCAGGTCTCGAGATCGAACCTCAGCAGCGTGCCCAGCGAGGTGAAGTCGTCGGCGCCGTAAGGGTTGAGCAGCCCAATCAGACGATCCGGATCGTCGGCCGTGTCGGAGTACCCGCCGGAGACGACGAGCGTCAGGTCCGCGAGCGGCCCGAACGATACTCCCACACCGCCCTCTCCTCGTAGAACCGTCTGGCGGACGTCGAAGAAATCCTCCCCACTCCCGAGCCCGGGAGGAAGCACCGTATCATTGCCGACGCCGTAGAAGTGCAGGATCTCGAGACTCGACAGGTAGATATCGATAGGCACGAACAGGGAGGAATTGGCGGGCCGGAAGTCGGCCTGGAAATGCAGCGCCCCCCTTCCCTTCGTCGCGACCCTGCCCTTCAACTGGATCTTCGAGGCGTATGGATCCTTCCGGAAGCCGTAGTCGAACCAGGTGTAGCCGTAGCCCAGGAGGAGGAGGTAATCCGGGCTGTAGCCGATCGTCCCCATCCCGAACCCCATACCGCCCCAGTGTCTCGGTGGAGGCTTGGAGTTGGGCGGCGGAATGAGCGGCGCATCGGGATACGGCCTGGTGTTGATGCCGCCGTTTCGCTTTCCCGTCACCCTATTGCGACCTCGCCAATCGTACAGCCCCACGTTCCCGATGCGGGTCGCGAAGTGAAACTCGTCGTCTCCGGGCCCCCCGATCACCCGCACCTTGATGGGGAAGCCGCGGTCCCCGCGGAAAACGGCCCGATCATCGCCGCCGTGCAGGTAGAGTCGGATCTCGTCCGTCTCGCCGCTCACGAAGGTCCGGCGGAAATACGGCCCGGAGTTCGGCTCCGCCGACCGGATCGAGATCTCGACGCCTTCTCCACTCGGTGTCGTCGACACCTCCGCGATCTCCGCCGCATCGGTCGCGTGCACGTACGGCTCGCGCGCCAACAGGGCATACAGCTCGGAGCTCGCCTCCGGGAGGCCGTCGCGGCGGCTGATGAGAGAGCCGAGGATAAAGTCGCCTTCCACGGCCCTGATCGCGGGCGGAAGCCGTTCGACGGCGCCCTCGATCACCCGGTCCGTCAGCCGGGATGCCAGCGCCGCCGCCGTGCTGTCCCAGACGGTTCGGTCGAGCTCGGTCAGGAAGCGGCGGTCCAGGAAGCGTGCGTTGTAGTGGAAGTGGACAGCACTTCCGTACTTCTCCCCGAAGGTGGAGACGGCCGGAAACCGCTGGCGGCCCAGGCTCGGGATGAGGCCGTCGAACTTCGCGAACGCCTGGTCCCGATCCCGCGGTATCGGCCGCCAGCCGGGCGTCGAGTCGGCGAAGGCGGCCCACTTCCACTGATCCGCATGGCGATCCCAGTCGCCCACCAACACGTCCAGGAGCCGGGCGGTCAGGTAGGCGCGCGAGTCCACCCGGTCGGCCGGCCCGCGTTGAACGAGGTCTATGAGCTCCTCGGAGCCGATGACGTCCTCGGCGCCCGCAAAGGCGGCGATCGCCTCGTCCCGATCGACCGGGCGTTCCTGAAGCAGCCCCAGGACCCCCGCGAACTCCTTCCGGAACTTCCCCAGCGAAGCATCGTCGGGCAGCACCCAAAGCGTCGGGCGAGCATGGGGAACGCCGGCTGCCACGAGCAGCGAGTCAGCGACCAGGGCGCCGGCGGGGAACTGGGTGCTCATCTGATCTTGGGCGATGCTCTCCACGAAGGTGTTGCGCAGGAGCGCGGGAACGAGGGGCGTCGCATTCTTGTAGACGGAGCGGAAGGCGTACGGCTTTCCGTCAGCCCCCGCGAACCAGAGAGACTTGGTCTGAAGCCCACCGCCGGCACTCAACGGGGTGAGACCGCCGGCGTAGACCGAAAGATCTAGGACCGGGACCCGAATGGAGGAGGTCCATGCGTCCCGGTAGTGGGCACCCCACAGGAAGCGGTGCAGGCCGCCGGCCGCGTAGTCGGGACCGGGAACGACGGAAATCGTGTCCAGCGCAGGAGGCGCGGGAGCCGCGCTCTGGGCGGCCACCCCCGGGGCCACCAAGAGAGATAGACAGGTCCCGAGGGTCAAGATCGATCCGAGTCTCATGTCGCCATTTCGATCCCATCCGCAGTCGACGGCCAAGGGCGGCCGGTCAGACAAGGTAGTGGCGGCGGACGGTCGGGCGAACACCTCTCATGTGGGGAAATGCCCGACAACCGCTCGCAGACTCGTCCCGATAGGCCCGACGGCCGTATCCTCCTAGCCTGATGAAGAGTCTTTGAGGTGGATCGGATCCATCTCCGAGCGCCCACTCCGAGGCAGGAACGAAAGCGACGTGAAGAGGCGGGACACCTTCGATGTCTGCGTCATCGGCACGGGAGCCGGTGGCGGCGTCATGGCCCGGGAGCTGACGACCGCCGGCTTTCGGGTCGTCGCGCTCCAGCGGGGCCCCTACCTCCGCAACCAGGATTTCGTCAGCGACGACGAGCTGCGGGCTGTCCGGCTGTTCTCGCCCGACCAGATCGAGAGCTGGCGCCCGACCGCGGACAGCCCTAGCGAGACCGGACGCTTCAGCTACGTCGCGCACTGCGTGGGTGGGACGATGACCATCTGGGCCGGCTGGAACTGGCGGTTCCGGCCGGACGAGTTCCGGGTGCTCTCCACCGAGGGCCCGGTGCCAGGCGCCAGCCTGGCGGATTGGCCCGTCCAATACGAGGAGCTCGAGCCATACTACGAGCGTGCGGAGTGGGACTTCGGGGTCTCGGGCGACGCCGGAGCCAACCTGTTCGGGCCGCCACGGAAGCGCGGCTTTCCCAACCCGCCGGTGCCCGAGCGCACGGCAGCCCGAAGGTTCGGCATCGGCGGCGCGAAGCTGGGATACCATCCCTTTCCCACCCCAATGGCGATCAACACCCAACCATACAGGTCCCGTGCCGGCTGCCTCTACGGTGGCGCTTGCTCCGGCTTCGGTTGTCCCGTGGGCGCCAAGGCCACGACGCTCTCGGTGGCGATCCCGGGAGCCGAGGCGACCGGCCTGCTGGACCTTCGGCCCAACTCGCTCGCGTTCGAGATCACGCTCGGGAAGCATGGATACGCGCGAAGCGTCCGCTACCTGGATCAGGAGACGCGACGCGAGCGAGAGGTCTTCGCACGCCACATCGTCGTCGCCGGAAACGCCATCGGCACACCCCACCTCCTCCAGATGTCGATGAGCGGCGCTTTTCCGGACGGCCTCGGCAACTCGAGCGGATTGGTGGGCCGTAACCTCATGTTCCACGCCGTCGTGCAGGTCTCCTACGTGATCGACGAGCCGGCGCACGGCTTCGCGGGGCTCGAGACACACAAGGCGATCGACGATCTTCACCCCAGCGATCCGAGCCGCGGCTTCATCCGCGGCGGTGTCGTCATCGAGGCGAACTTCCCCCAGAAACTGCCGCTCTCCTACGCGCTGGTCAGCCACAGCGGCTACCGGAAAGACGCCCCGGTCTGGGGGCGTGACTTCAAGGACTACCTGCGGAAGTTTCCCCGTGTCGCTGGGGCGGCGGCGCTGCTCGAGGACCTGCCGATGGAGGAGAACCGGATCGACCTCGACCCCCGCGTCAACGACGCGTACGGCCTGCCCGTCCCGCGCATTACCCATCGCCAGCACCCGAACGATCTGGCGATGGCCGCGTGGTACGAGAAGCGACTCCTCGAGATCGCCGAGGCGGCCGGCGGCCAAGAAAGCTGGGTGCCGATCACGGTGAGCGAAGACCGGCCGATGAAGGGAGGCTCTCACCTCATGGGCACGTGCCGGATGGGCAACGATCCGGAACGCTCCGTCGTGGACCGCTGGTGCCGCAGCCACGACGTCCCGAACCTCTGGATCGTCGACGGCAGCGTCTTCCCGACCTCGGCCGGCTACAACCCCACTCTCACCATCTTGGCCAACGCCTACCGGGTGGCCGACCATTTCGTCAGCGAGGCGAAGAAGGGAGCGCTGTGATGCGCCGTTTGCCTGTCTCCGGCGGGCTGTCGCGACCGCTCGGGCTGACGCGGCGGGAGTTCGTCGGCCGCGGCGCCGCGTGCGGAGGCAGCTTGTGGCTGCTGTGGACGCTCCCCCGTCCGCTCGCCCTGGAGGCGGCCCGCCAATCCACCGACCGCCTGGTCTTCTCGGAGGGCGAGTGGGAGCTCGTGGAGGCGATCACCGGCCGGATTATCCCCACCGACGAGGACCCCGGAGCCGTCGAAGCGGGTTGCGTCAACTTCATCGACAAGGCGCTCGCCTACGAGGAGTCCAGCCAGCGGGACCTCTATCACGTGGCGCTCGAGGCGATCGACGCGGCGGCGCGGGCCCGCTTCGGAGAGCGCTTCACGGCCCTCCGGCCGGAGCAGCAGGACGAGGTGCTGGCCGCCGTCGAATCAGGGGAGCTCCTGGAGTGGCCGCCGCGGACCTCCTCGCCCGTGTTCTTTCAGATGCTCTGCACGCACACCGTCATCGGATTCCTCGCCGACCCGTCGTACGGGGGGAACCTGGACTACGCGGGATGGAAGGCGATCGGGTATCCCGGACCCCGGCACGAGTTGGGCGGATACACGCCGAAGCAGATGATCGGAGAGGAGATGATCCAGACCGTGTGGGGCGGCGAGGTCGACTGAGAGTGAGGGGCAGCCTAGGGATCTCGAAGGCGGCACCTCGCCGGCGGCAGCCGTCGGGAAGAAGCCGGCCGCCTTCGGCCTAGCGGCTCTTTCTCCTGCGAACCCCTCTCGACAGCGCCGAGCGCGGCCGGTCGTAATCGCCGTTCTTGGCGGCGGGGCCCGATCCGGGGTGCGGTGGCGTCGTCGAAGGCTCGTACCCGGGGACGATCTCGCGCTCGATCGTAGCGCCCATGAGCATCTCGATGTCGCGGACGTGGTGCCAGTCGTTGGGGGACATGAGGGTGACCGCTTCGCCGGTGTCGTCCCCGCGGGCGGTGCGACCCACCCGATGGACGTAGTCCCGCGGGTCATCGGGGACGTCGAAGTTGATGACGTGCCGGATGCCTCGGATGTCCAACCCTCGCGCCGCCACGTTCGTGGCCACCAGGACCCGCGTCTCACCCGTCCGGAAGCGCTCCAGGCTCCGGTCACGAAGGCGCTGGGGCTTGCCGCCGTGGAGGTCGTCGACCGAGACGCCGGACGAATCGAAGTACTCGGCCAGATAGCTCGTCGTGTCGCGTCTCCGGGTAAAGATCAGCACTTGGCCGGCAGTCCTCTCCTCGAGGAGATGGAGGAGCAACTGGTGCTTGGCCGGCCAATCCACGGGATGAACGACCTGCCGGATTCCTTCGGCCGCCGTCTCGAGCCCCACCTCGACCCGCACGGGATCCTTCATCATCTCGTGCGCAAGCCAGAGGACCCCGCCCGGCATGGTGGCCGAGAAGAGCAGCGTCTGCCGCGACGAGGGCGTGGCACGGACGATGGCTTTCACGTCGTCGATGAATCCCATGTCCAGCATACGGTCTGCCTCGTCCAGCACCAGGACCTCCACCTCCGAGAGGTCCGCGGCTCCCCGGCGCAGGTGGTCGAGGAGCCGGCCGGGCGTGGCGACGAGCACGTCGCAGCCGTAGCGGAGCTCCCGCGCCTCGGATCCGACCTGCGTCCCGCCGTGCACGACCACGCACTCCACATCGGAGGTGACGGCGTACGTCTCGATCGCGGCCGCCACCTGCTGCGCGAGCTCGCGCGTTGGGGTGATGACAAGGCCTCGGGGTAGGCCGTGAACGGCGTCCTCACCCAGACGCTGGATCATCGGAAGCGTGAACGCCGCGGTCTTCCCCGTCCCCGTGTTGGCGGTCGCCAGCAGGTCTCGGCCCTCCAAGGCCGCCGGAACGGCCTGGCACTGGATCTCCGTGGGCTGCGTATAGCCCGCTCGCACGACGGCCTCCAACAGCCTCGGCGCCAGACCCAGTTCGGCGAAGGTCGTGTCCGGTGACGTCACATCCGGCACCCTATGCTCGGTGTTGGTAGCCGCCGCGGCCTGTCTTGTGTCGTTGTGATGTGCTTCCAGGTCGATAATCGTTGATTCCTCGGATGGAGCTCGGATGGAGCTACTGATCGTGAAGGCCCCGGCCGCGCGGGGCTAGGGTGGGAACGGCTCAGATACCCTGCATGCTTCCTACTGATCCCCGGCACGCGAGCCGAGCCGGCCCGCAACACGCACGGCGCGCTCGGCCGATCCGTTCCGCCGAGGGGTCGGTCAACGCACGATCCGGTACGTCCGGAGATCCAGCTCCGCGGCGATAAGATCCGGGAAGCTCGCGATGGCGTCCTGAACGTGCTCGGCCTCGAGGTGGGCCTGTAGCGCCTCCTCGCTCGTCCACTCCTCCACGAAAGTGAATCTCGCCGGGTCCTCCAAGCTCTCGAGAAGCTCGTAGCTGACGCAGCCAGCCTCCTGCCTGGTCGGGACGACGAGACCCTCCAGCAGCTCTCGAAACTCGCTCGCCTTCTCGGGATGGGCCTGCAGGTGGGCCACGACTCGAATGGCCATCTACTCCTCCTTCTCCTTGACTCTGGGCCGGAAGCCGACGGTCAGGAACAGGTTGAAGGAACTGCCCATGTTGTCGGATCCGACGATGAGGAAGGTGTAGGGCTCGACCGCCACGTACCAGTGTCCCAGCTGGTAGCCGAACGCGACGCCGCCGGACAGATCCAATGCGGTCTCGCTGATCTCCCCCTCGGTCGGGTGCTCCGTGGTGATGAACGCAGCCGCGATGTTTCCGGCCCCACGGATCATGAAGGGCTTGTCCAGAAACGCTCCCCCGCCCTCGATGCCCAGAAAGGTGGATTTCTGGTCCCAGATCTCGTCGTCGCGCACGAACGTGCCGCCCCCGTTGTACATGGCCCACGGGCCGACGTACGCAGGCTGGCCGAACAGCAGCGGGAACTCGATCCCGACCGAGCCGCCGATCATGCCGCCGTAGCCGTCGCCGAAGCCGTATCCGCCGTGCACCCGTCCCGCAAGCTGTGCCTGCGCCGTGACCGGCGACGCCAGCAGGGCGACGAGGATCAGCAGCAACCCCACCAGGGCGCCCGCGCTCCGTCGATGCTCCTTCACTTGGGGCCCTTTCTTGACAGGTCTTGATGCCCCCGAAGACCGGGGTAAACAATCGGGAATCTCGACTTTGGCCCTGATCCGCGCCAGGCATCGACCGCTATCTCAGCCAGCGTGAGCCGGGCCAGGGGGATCGACTCTCAGCGGAGGTCAGGATTGAAGAAGAAGGCGAACTGCAGGCGACGGAGGGTCCGGTCTTGGAAGATCTGCCACAGAAAGCCCGTGTGGAAGCAGGTGACGCCGGTGATCTGATACGCCAGCGCCACGTAGACCCGGTCCTGGTCGAAGGCCCTCTCCCGCCCTCCCGTGTTGATGAACAGCTCGTTGTAGGAGGCGAGGTACAGGGTGTTCGGCTTGATCGCCTTCCGGGTCAACGGAAACTGCAGCAGCAGCATGTACCTGAGGCCTGTGGAAAAACCGGTCTCCTCGGCCTCGTCGAACCGAATCCACCGCTCCTCGAACCGGTACCTGTGGTAGAGACGGACGCGCCACACCGGGCTTCGAAGGATGAGCTGCTGGAAGAAGTGGTTCTGTGTGCTGCCGATGCCCTCCTCCTCGAACGGCCAACTCTTCACGTAGGTATAGCCCAAGCTGAAGAACGGTCCATTGTTGAGGTGGAAGTTGACAGCTGGCCGAAGGATGATCACATGCGGGTTGGAGACGGTCTCCCAGGTCCAGTACTCCACTTCCGTATGGATGCTGAAGCGATCGCTGATTCGGTTGTCCCCGAAGTACTGGAACCAGACCCCGAGCTCGTCGCTCGGGTCGGCCTGGGCCCCGAGAGGGGTGGCCGCGAGGACGGACAGAAGGAGCCCGGAGCAGAGGTAGGCGGCCGCCGCTGACGCAGCGCGCGCAGGAGACATGATGTTTCGACTTTCCCACCCACGGGTCGGACGAAGCTCGCGCCCTGTCCGCTGGGTGACCTACGACGATCTATTTACTGCTGAAACCGCGCGCGCCCACGAGGGGAAGCGACGGCATCTGTCGGTCACACCACGATGTCATGGAAGAGCGATATGAGGGAGTCGGGAAGTTCTTGTATGCGCCTGTGGTGGAAAGCCTTACGCTGGGAGCCCTCGCCAGGAGGGCTCCCCGCGCTCGAGCGGAGTCATGGGGGCTCCAACCACGCGGCTCAGGGAAGAGCGGCGATCCAGGCGCCGTCCTCCAACCATTTCGTCCGTAGCTGCTCGAGGATTCCCGTCCTCTCGAACGCATCGAGATAGTTGTCCATGAGGTGGTGCAACATCGGGTCGTTGCCCGGAAGGGCGATGCCGATGGGCTCGATCGTGAGCGGCTCACGCAACGTGGCCAGGCCCGCGTTCGGAAAGCGCATCAGAGAGAGCAAGCAGATGGGCATGTCCGCCACCAGAGCGTCGATCTCGCCCTCCATGAGCATGTTCACGGCCTCGTCGTAGGCCGATACCGTGATCAGCTGCGCGTTGGGCGTGAACCGCTCGGCGAACTCCTGACTCGTCGAGTTCGACAAGGCCGCCAGCCGGATCTCGGGCGTGTTGAGGTCTTCCGTGCCCTTCGCGGCCGCCAGGGTCGTGGACTTCGTGAGGATCGACTTGCCCGAGAGCATGTACGGCCCGACGAACGCCGACGTCTGCGCCCGCCGCGGCGTGATCGCCATGCCGGACATCACCATGTCGACCGCCCCATCGCCCATCGCGGCGAGCAGCTCCCCGAACGGGCGGTTCACGATCTCGAGCTCCACGCGCATCGCTCCGGCGATCAGGTTGGCGAGGTCCACCTCGAGGCCGAGCATCTGGCCGTCGCGGCCGCGCACGTTGAACGGAGGCTGACTGGCCGACATGCCAACGCGAAGTGTCCCGCTCTGGACGATGCGGTCGAGGACGGGCGACTCCTGCGCCTCGACCGTGGTGCTCGCTGCCAGCAGGCCGGTCCCGAGCGCCAGGCCCAGGGTGAGGTTCCGTAGTGTAGACACTTCTATCTCCTTTGCGTGTTGAGTCCTCTTCGTGCGTGCAGTCTGGCATGCATCCTACGTGGGCGCCACCACCCCCTGGCTCGACGATCCGGTTCAAACCCGAAACGTGCCCCCAGCTCGATGAATCACTCGTGCCTCTTCACCCTCGCCGCACCCACCTGAGTTGTCCGCCGGCCGGATCCTATCGCCGGCACCGCCACGTATCAAATGCGCCGAGATACGGGAGCGACGCGGCGGCCAGCGCGCACGCCGGCTTGCCTAGCGAATCGGAGATCGCTACTGCGAGAGGAGCGTATGAGAACCGACCCACACCCGAAGGGATGAACTCAAATGTGTCGATGGCTTGCATACTCGGGAGAATCGATCCATCTGGAGGAGTTACTGCTCAAGCCGGAAAGGTCGCTCATCGAGCAAAGCCTCCAGGCCCGCAGCGGCACGACCACGAACGGAGATGGATTCGGCGTGGGCTGGTACGGGGATGCGGAGACGCCGGGGCTCTTCAAGTCCGTGAGGCCGGCCTGGAACGACGCGAACCTCCTGAGCATGGCGGCTCACCTCTCTTCCCCGCTCTTCGTAGCGCACGTACGGGCGACGACCGGCACGACGATCCAGCGCAGCAACTGCCATCCCTTCCAACACGGCTCGTGGCTGTTCATGCACAACGGTGAGATCCGCGGCTACCGCGACATCAAGCGCGAGATCGTTCTGGAGGTCGAGCCTGCCCTCTTCCCCGAGATCGAGGGGACGACGGACTCCGAGATCATGTTCTACCTGGCCTGGACCTTCGGCTTGGAGGCCGATCCGGTGGGGGCGATGGAGCGGACGGTGGGTCTCGTGGAGGAGATCGGAGGACGTCACGGGATAGAACATCCCGTGCAGATGACCGTGGGCATCACCGATGGTCGACGCATCTACGCGTTTCGGTACTCCTCCGAGCGGAACTCGTACACGCTTTATCACAGCATGAGCATGGAGGCCCTGCACGAGCTCGATCCCGCGACCCGGCGTTTCTCCGATGACGCCCGCGTCGTCGTCTCTGAGCCGCTGACGGACCTGTCCGACTACTGGGTCCAGATCCCCGAGAGCACCGCGGTGGTGGTGGAAAACGGAGTCGTGGATATGGTGCCCTTCGTCCCGACGCGACCAGTCTGAGCGTCCCTGCCACGCTGGCCTGACGAGGCCCGCCGCCGTGGCTACTCGGCGGGAGCCGGGTCTGGAAAGATCGCGTTCAGCAGGAGGGCGGCGAGCCCTCCGGTGATGAGCCCCGTGCCGATAAAGTGGCGGATACCCTCCGGGAGGTGCTGAAGCGCCTCCGGCCTCAGCTCGACGCCTAGGCCGAGTCCCACGGCTATCGCCAGGATTACCAGGCTGCGCTGGGTGAGGGGCACGCTGCGACGGAAGATAGCCGCGCCGCTCGCGAATATCATCGAGAACATGACGAGCCCGGCTCCACCGATGACGGCGGGCGGGATCGTGGCCAGGCCCGCCGAGATCTTCGGCACGAGGCCGAGGAGGACGAGGAGGGCTCCGGTCACGGCGGTCACGTGGCGGCTTACGACGCCGGTGAAGTTCACGAGCCCGACGTTCTGCGAGTAGGAGGTCGTCGGAAACGCGCCGAGCAGTGCGGCCAGTCCGCTGCTCGCCCCATCGGCCACGAGCCCCCCTTTGAGCTCTCGATCCGTCGGTTCGCGACCAGCTGCCGCGATCACGCCCGTGATGTCGCCGATCGTCTCGACCGAGCTGATCACGTAGATGAACGCCATGATCAGGATGGCGTTCCACTCGAAGGCCAAGCCGAACGGCAGCGGCCTTGGCACCGAGAGCCACGCGGCGCTCGACACGGCCGAGTAATCCACCGCCCCGAAGATCACCGAGAGCACATACCCGACGACAACTCCGACCAGAACACTGGCGTACGCCAGAAAGCCGCTCGCCCACTGGTTCAGAATCAGGGTCACGAGTAGCACGACGACGGCGATCCCGAGATTGCGAATGGAGCCGTAGTCCTCCGCTCCGATCCCGCCCGCCGCGTAGTCCACCCCCACCGGAATCAGCGTGAGGCCGATGAGCATCACCACCACGCTCGTCACGAGCGGCGGAAACCACCTCCTCACACGTGAGAAGGAAAAGCCGATGAGGACTTCGACGAAGGCCGCGGCCAGGCATGCCCCGAATACCGCAGCCAATCCGGCGCGACTCCCGACCGCGATGCTTCCGCCGACGAACGCGATGCTGGTGCCCATGACGATCGGTATCCGGCCTCCCACCGGACCGATCGGATACGCCTGGACGAGCGTGGAAAGGCCGGCGACGAGGAGAACCGCCTGCACGAGCACCCCCGTCTGTCGGGCCGCCAGTCCGAGCGCGCCGGCGATGAGAAGGGGCGGTGTGATGTTGCCGAGGAGCATCGCCACGAGGTGTTGGAACCCGAGCGCGAGCCCCTCCCTGAGGGGAGGTACGTCGTCGACGTCGTAGACGAGGCTCTTATGCACGCACGGGGCGGGTGGAGGAGATCTCGTCGCGCCAGGTCCCGCCCCCGCTGGGGCTCCACAGGTAGCCGAAGCCGACGAACTGAAGCAGTATGAGGGTGATCCGGGCGAGGACGACTAGAGCGACCTCGTCGATCAGACAGGCGATGAACCGGGCGCCGAAACTGGCGTTGACCATGAGCTACCCCTTCTTCCGTCGCGCTGCGCCGGGAAGGACCCCGAGCTGAACACAGGATCTCTGAGAATGCGGGATCGGCATCCGATCTGGCCAGTGCTGCCAGGTTTTCGGTCAACGATGCCGGGAGGCTTCAGGACGGCACTCCTCACGCTGCTCTCCATTCTCTGGGCACTCTTCCCCGCGGCAGCCGCCGGCCAGGAGGCACCTCCGCCGGACCCGATCGACATCGTGGACCGAGGACTGCCGATCCCGGACGGTTTTTGGCAGGACAACGTCGCACAGCAGCGTGCATCGCTGTTCGGCATTCGGCCCGCCATCACGATCCGCTCGTGGGAAACGAACCCGTGGGGCCTGCGGGCCCGTCTCGCCATTCAGTTCGCGGGGCTGGACTTTCGGTCCCCCGAAGGCGTCGATCTGGAGAAGGTGTCGCTCGCGGCGATCGTGCCTGGCGTCGAGTTCGTGCTTCCCACCGGCCGGCGCTCGCTCTTTCGCCCGTTCCTGGACGTCGGCGTCGGCTCGAGCACCGGGCTCGACAACCCCGCGCTCATCGTGGCCGGCGGCGGCCAGCAGGAATTTGTCTTCCCCGCCGGCCGCTTCGAGCTGAGCTTGGAACCGAAGTTGGAATACACGAGAGCGTTCGTCAGTGGCGCCCGAGACGATGACTACGGGGCCCTCAGCGCCTACACGGACGCGAGGCATCCGCTTCCGTTCGGGATCGGCGACCGGCCGCTCGAGCTCGGGGTCTACTTCAAGGGAAGCTACCTCTTCTCGCCGCTGGACTTCAGATCTCTGGACGGCGAGGGAACTGCGGTGGACTACGAGCTGCAGGTCGGCGCGCTGTTCAGCTTCAAGAAACCGCCGAAGCTCTGGATCTTCCCGGTGCCGATGATCGGCTTCGGCTGGGCGTTCGGCAACGACTGGAACGGAATCCGCATCCGAGTCGGAGGTGACCGTCTTCTCCGGCTGCCCCCGGAAAGCGTTACGCCTGCAGGCGGTTCTCAGCTCGCCACTTCGAGGTTCAGAGGGTACCCGTCGCGAACAAGGCCCTCCGCTTCCGCAGGACCGACAGGACCGGAAAAGTAGAAGCCCTGTGCCTGCGTGCAGCCCGTGGCGCGCAGGTGCACGAACTGCTGCCTTGTCTCGATCCCCTCGGCGATGACGTCGACGTCGAGGTTGTTCGCCAGCATCACGATCGTGCGCGCCCGCTCGAGCGACGCGCGTTCTGTGAGCTGCGCCGCGAGGATCTCGAGCAGAGCCGGCACCTCTCCGCCAATGAGCACCCGCTCCGTAAACAGCTGCACGGCGGCCACGGCCTGACCCTCCGCGAAAACCGGCAACGTCGCGACGCCGTGAAGGCCCGCTGAGCGGAACGTGTCCATGACGTTCCCATCCGGGAGATCCGCCACCGTCGTCAACTCCAGCTCATCGGGAATCGCGAGCTTCCCGTCGAGTCCGTCGCGGGCCAGATCGATTTCAAGACCGGGCTCGATTCGCCATCGATCGACCGCCGCGCCGGGACGATGGATGCGCACGACCGGCGAGCGAAGCACAGCCCCGAGCCCGGCGAGGACCGAGTCGAGCGCCTCATCCAGCGTGACGCTGGGGGCAGCGATCTCTGTGACGAGCTCCAGGAACCGGGCACGGGCCTCCGGATCCAGCGGTCGTCCGCGAGCCCGGGTCGTGGCCGCTTCCCCGGTCGAATCCCCCGAGGGGGGCTCGGCGGCAGATTCGTAGGACGTGGCGGTCAGGAGTTCCTCGGTTGGCGATGGCGTGGGTCGCTTCCGGTTCACCGGCTTATCCTCAACGCGTCACGTGGGAAATCGAGCCTTTCAGGAAGCTCGGACCGGCAGGCGTCGTGCCAGAACGGGCGGGGGAACCGGGAGTCCGCGTGCGTCTCAGGCAAACATGCCTAGAAACTGGACGATGCAAAGTTGCTAAGTAACTGTGGAATCGACTGTGCGGACGCTCGGTACTCTGTTATCGACCGTGGTCTTCGCGCTCCGGCAGATCCGGGATCAGGCTGACGACAGGCCAAGGATGGAACGCTTGCCCCGACCATCCGGGCGTTGCGCCCGGCGTGTGGCGCTTCCCGCACCCCGTTGGCCAGTACCGCAGACAAACCCGAAACGTATGGGAGTAGCCAACCGGTATGGGTCAGCCGGCGGCGACCGCTTCCTCGTAGGGAAACTCCTCGGCCAGCACCCGCAGCCGCTCGAAGCGCTCTCGACAAAC
>JARRMU010000018.1:0-24509 GCA_037385645.1 Gemmatimonadales bacterium | reverse complement strand
TCCTCGTGGTCGGTTATCCGGCCGAAGACGCTCTGGTGCCGACGATCGGGAAGAAGGAGCTTTCCCAGATCATGACCTGCGTAGGAGGTTGGAGATGAGAGGGTCGACTGCGGCCGTGTTGGGGCTCGCCGCGCTCGGGACGCTCGCCGGGCTGGCCGGCTGTAGCGGGATCAAAGTGGAAAGCGAGTTCGCGCCCAACGCGTCGCTGGAAGGCATGGAGCGCTACGCCTGGCTCGAGCACCCGACCGAGGCGGGGTACCTGCGGGCCCAGAGCCGGTTCATGGAGGCGAGGATATTCACGGCGGTCGACAGTGCCATGGCGGCGAAAGGCTACAGGAGGGTGGAGGAGGCCTCGGCGGCCGATTTCCTGGTCGTATACCAGGTGACCGGCAGTAGCGGCATACAGGCCGGGGATACGTACGGGACCCTCGGATACAGCACCCCGCGCGACCAGATCCTCTGGCCCGTGGGGCCCTCGGTTCCGTACACGAAGGGGACGTTGATCATCGACATCGCCTCGCCCGACATGGAGCTGCTATGGAGAGGCAGCGCCTCGGGCTCGCTGGAGGTACCCAACCAGGGCGAACTGGCGAAGGCCGTGTACCAGTCGGCGGCTCGGATCATCGGGAGGCTGCCGAGGGCCGGCTAGCGGTCCTCCTCCAGAAGGCGGCGCAGGGCAGCCCGCTCCTCCTCGCTCTGGAAGAGCGTCGCCTCCGTATCGACCAGATCCTCGACAACGGCGTCCAGCGGACGGATCGCTCGCTCCCGCTGCCGCTCGGTCAGGTCGCCGATGAACGGCCACAGGCGATCCTTCACGTCCCTCGGAAGCACCTGTTCCAGGTACTCGAGTGCCAGGCTCGACAGGCGCTCGTTGTCGCTGACGATCCCCTGATAGGCTGCGCGCACGGCGTCCGAATCCAGGACCATGGATAGCAACCGGAAGGTGTGTTTGAGGCTGAGCTCCCCGCGGCGCTGGGCCCGGCCCGACACGAGGTCGTCGTCAGCCTCCCAATCGTCGAGCAGCCGCTGTAGCTCCCACACCGGCTGGTCACGGTGCAACTCCCGCCGAACCGCGCTCCAAATGATCCCTCTGCGATCCCGGTCGCTCATGGGCAGATTCGCCCGGCGCCTTCGGATGAGGGCCGAGGCCGCGCGGTATCGGATCTCGAACCGCCCCGCCGTCAGGGCATCGAGCAGCGACGAATCGGCATCGTCTCCACCGCTGGTGGCGAAGACGCGCGGGATCCGTCGCCGGATCACGAAATCCCCCGCTTCGTTACCGAGTTCCTCTGCCAGATAGGCGGTCGGCAGATCCCCCATCCCCGCCAGGATGGAGATGGCGCGTCGGCTGAAGGCGTCGCGGGCGAGGAGGCGGATCAGAGCGGGGACGTGGGCCTCCGTCCAGATCTCGATCTCATCCAAGGCGGACGCCACCTCCGCCGGCTGCGGGGAGGAAAGGGCCTGCAGCTGAGCCTCCGCCGTTCCCGTCGTGTCCGCGTAGAACTCGGGCAGCTCGGCAAGCGCACCGATCTCCGCGTCGTCCGGGGCCGCAATCGGCGGACCATCGTCGCCCGCGTCCGCCCGAATTTCGGCCAGCGCGGAGCGGATATCCACCTCCGTGAAGGTGGCGCTCATCAGGAGGCTCTGATCCAACCGAGCCACTCCTCCGGGACCGGGCCTCCCTCCCTCCATCAGCTGATCGCTGATCGTCCGCCGGTACGATCGGCCGATCCGCAGACTCTGGTAGATGAACACCGCGGCGATGACCATGACGAACAGGGACAGGTAGCGGGATGGAAAGCCCGAGAGCGTCACCCAGAGGAAGACGATCGCCGCCCCGAATCCCTCTGCGCCGGCGTCTACCACCGAGTCGATGAACGTCTTGGTCTTACGCCGGAGCGCCGAAGGGATGGGCACATGCAGCACCTCGAGCACCGAGCGGTGAAGCGACTTGCGAAGCGAGCTGTCCGCGCCCCGGACGAGGGTCGCGACAACGAGCCCTGGCACGAGGAAGAGCGCCGCGGATCCGAGCAGAAGCACCATGGGGAGGACCGCGATCGTCACCGCGATCCCGGCGCGAGCCATGAAGCGCGCCGAGACGAGCAGCTGGATCACGAGCGCGATCCCACCCGTCCAGCCGTAGAAGGCGCCGAAGAAGCCGGCGAGCTGTTCCTTCGTGGTGAGCAGTCCGCGCGCGAGCTCCTTGAACTGGTAGTCCAACAGCGTGCTCGCGATCGTAGCCGACGCGACGATAAGGGCGATCGTGCGCAGGTGTGGGGTTCGCCAGACCAGCGTCAGCCCTTCCCGAATCGCCGAGGACCGATTCTCTCCGGCCTCGGCGGCATCGTCCCTGATCCCGAAGCCGCCGGCCACACCGGGCAGCACGGATTGGATCACCAGAAAGGCGACGAGCAAGCCTATGAGGACCGGGACGAGCGAGCCGATGGCGAGGTGGCCGAGGAGCCAGGAGATCGAGTTTCCCATGATCATGGCGCCGGCGGTCCCGCCGGCGCCGATGAGGCCGTACAGCCGCTTCGCCCCCCGCACGGGGAAGTGCTCGGCCGTGACGATCCAGAATCCCGAGGTGAGCAGAAGCGTCCCCAGCTCCGTCCACAGATAGAAGGCGACCACCGCTGCCGGATGGCTTGTCGCAAACGGCCACAGCAAGGCCAATCCGGCTGCCATGATCACGACGGTGCGCCGCAGGACGCGGCGAGGCTCGTGACGAGCGAGCTGCCGCGCGAAGATGCCGACCGTCGGGACGGAGGCGAGAGCCACGGCGGCGATGACGTACGGAAGGGATTCGACCGGAAAGACCGTAATGTAGACCGCGTCGCGCAGGGCGCGGCCCAGAACCATGAAGGCGATGACGAGGAACGCGCCGAGGAAGGAGAGGGTGACGGGGCGCACCTCGTCCGGCCGAACGTCCAGCCACTCCGGCATCCTCATCCCGAGCTCACCGGCCCGTCGTCTCCATCAGACACCGCGCGGCTCGGGCGGACCGAGCGGATCGCGCAGCGTCCGAAAGCGCTTCAGCTCACCGGCCCCGGGGCCGCTCCGACGGCAGCGCCCATGAGCTCGCCGCGGGCCTCGATCGCTTTGAGGTCCGGCGCAACGAACGGCGCCTCTTCGCCCATCTCGCAGTCCTCGGGCTTCGGGCAGTCGCAGCCCAGCTCCTCGGAGGGCGCATGCAGCTCCCACCAGGCGCGGGCGCTCGCCTGCGACCAGTGGTCCGAGAACTCGACATCCTCCAGCGCCGCCTCGACTTCGCCGGCCGACCGGAAACGGTCCTCCGGCTTCTTCTCGAGCAGCCTCATCACCAGGGCATCCAGCTCCGGTGGTATCGGCACCTCGGACAGCTCGCTTGGAGGCACCGGTACCGTCTTCACGTGATCGACGATCAGCTCGACGGAGTTTTCGGCTGCGAACGGGGGTCGGCCGGTCAGCATCCAGTAGGCCACGCCGCCCAGGTTGTAGAGGTCCGAGCGGTGGTCCGCCTTCGCGGTGCCGTAGACCGTCTCGGGCGCAATGTACCGGGGCGTGCCGAACAGCATGCCGGTCTTGGTGAGCTCGGCCGCCCCCTCCGCCTTGATCTGCTTCGCGAGGCCGAAGTCGAGCACCTTGACGAAATCGAACAGGCCGCCGCGCTGAGTCAGGAAGATGTTGGACGGCTTGATATCCCGGTGGATGATCCCGCGAGAATGGGCTTCGGCCAGGGAGCCCAGCGCCTGGCGCAGGACGTAGGCGACGCGCGGCGCGGGCAGCGGCCCGAAGCGCTCCACGAGCTGCTGGAGGTCCATGCCCGCCAGGTACTCCATCGCGTAGTAGAACGTGTCGTCCGGCGTTCTGCCGTAGTCGAAGATCGTGATCGTGTTGGGGTGCGTGAGGCCGGCCGAGAGCTGGACCTCCTGCTCGAAGCGCTGGAGCGCTCCCTGCTGATCCACCCGGTCTGCCCGGACGACCTTCACGGCCGTCGGTCGGCGCATGAGCGCATGGTGCGCCACGTAAACCTCGCCCATACCGCCGACGCCGATCTCGCGATCGATGATGTAGTTGCCGAGCCGCTCCGCCTTCATCGCCGTCGTTCTCAGCTTGTACAGCGTGCGGCTCACAGCCAGCGAGACGGCGGCGATGATCAAGGTGCCAGCCGTGTTGAAGGCCAGGGCTGACCACTGCGCGATGGGTCCGCCATGATCGGCCCAGAAGGCGCCGATCTCGGGGATGAACGCGTTCGTGGCCCCAAAGATCAGCGGCACGGAAACCGCGGCGATCCCCGACAGCCAGGCCTGGGCGATCCGGCACGGGATGAAAGCCGCAAACGTGAACAGGAGCAGCGACGTGCCGAGGTGAGGCTCGCGTCCGGGCTCGAACAGGGCCGTGCCGGCGATCACCAGCACGATGTTGAAGACGGTAACCCAGGTGGCAAGCCCCAGAAGCCGGGCGCTGCTCAAGCGTCCGAACAGAACTACGAGGAGCGCTGCGGCGTAGCTGACGCCGTGGAGGAGCCAAAGCTCCGTCCGCCAGGCCTCGATCGGAGAAACGAAGGCGCGATACGGCACCGCCACGTTGTAGATCACGAAGAGCAGGAGGCTGGCGGCCGTGCCAAGGGCGAACAGCACGCGTACCCGACGGAAGATCAGCCCGTGCATCTCTTCCTCGAAGGAGCTGCCGGTGCTGATCCAGTCGAGTGCCTTTCCGATCGCCGGGTGCGTGCTCATTCCTCAGACCGGGCTTCCAGGGGCCATCTTCACGCGCACAATGCTTCTCAATGGTAACACCGGACGGTTCCCACGGGTTCGTCGATCGGCTCCAACAACCGTCGTCGGTCTGGGACGCAGCCGCTACGTTGTTCGAATTCCGCCGCACCGAGGCACGGCGGGGCGTCAAGCGTGTACGGTTCAAGACGGCGCATAGTAGAGGAGTCGGCGCCGGAAGCGAAAGTTGCGGAGAAGGTCGGCCAAAAACCCGGGGGTACAGACGTGATAGGCTTCAGCGAGTCCGCCAGGGACCGGATCAAGGAGTTCATAGCGGAGGAGGGTGACGAAGACCTCGCCGTTCGCATCGAGGTTCTGAGCTCCAGCCCCCTTGCTCCAGAGTACGACATGGCGCTCGTCGGGCCGGACGAGCTGGAGCCGGACGACCGGCTGTTCGAGGAGGACGGACTCCGTGTCGCTGTCGCCGAGAAGAGCGCCTCACTCCTTGAAGGCACGCAGGTCGACTGGATCGAGACCGTCCAGGGCAGCGGGTTCAAGTTCGAGAACCCGAACCTGAAGCCGATCGGCACGGCGCCCGTCACCGGGCCGCTGACCGACCGGGTGAAACAGGTGATCGAGGAGCGGATCAACCCCGGGATCGCCATGCACGGCGGGAACGTCACGCTTGTAGAGGTGCGGGACGACGTGGCCTACCTGGAGATGAGCGGCGGCTGTCAGGGATGCGGCATGGCCGCCGTGACCCTCAAGCAGGGCATCGAGCGCATGCTGACGGAAGAGGTGCCGGAGATCAAGGGCGTGGTTGACGTCACCGACCATTCCTCCGGCGCCAACCCCTACTATTAGTACGCGGTAGGTCGAGTCAGCCGAGCCTGTCGCCGTTGAGGCAGCGGACGCCCCCGTCCGGCTTGCACAGGCAGTTGCGAAGCTCGAGCCCGGCCGCCGGCCCCACTCCGACCGCCGCCTCCACCAGGTCGGCCAGGACGCCCGCCAGGCGCTCGTCGTCATGAGGGACCGGAACGCGGTGGAACTCCAGGCCCGCCTCCACGGCGACCTGCTTGAGGTCGACGTCCAGCTCCGACAGCGTCTCGGACTGCTCGTGCACGAAGCTGATCGGATCCACGACGATCCGGCGCGCCTCATGCGCCGCCTCCTTGACCACGTCGTCGATCTCCGGCTGCGTCCACTCGATGCCGCGGTTGCTGTGGTTCTGATACCCTAGCAGGTAGTTCTCCACGCCCACCGATTTGGCCACCCAGCCGCAACACTCGTCGGCGTACCGGTCGTATCGGCTCCCGGCCTTCAGGTACTTGATCGGCGTTCCGTGTACGGAGAAGACGAGCCGCGTTCCGGGGTCGGTGAGTTCGACGCCCGAGCTCTCCGCTGCGCGCAGGATGGCGTCCCTTCGGATCTCGAGGTAGGTCGGGTGCGCATGCCAACCGCTGATCTGCGCGAGCGGCATCTGCCAGCCTCGCTCGTCGAGCGCACGTTCCAGGTGGGCGAGCGCGGCCACGGTGGTCGAATGGCCGCAGAGCGGGTACACTGGGAGCCCGACCAGCCGCTCGGCTCCGGCCGCGCGCGCGGCCTCGACCGCCTCGGGTATCGTCGGGCGGGTGAACTGCATGCCCAGGAAGACCTCGGCCTCGACGCCGCGCGAGGCAAGCTCGCCCGCGACGGCCCGCGCCTCGGCACGGCACTGCCTATCGAGAGGCGAACCGCCGATCTCCCGGTACTCCTCGACGAGGCCGGGGGCACGCCGGACCGCCAGCTCGTGGATTCGCTGCTGGAGCTGCTCCTCCGACAGACCCGGCTCGAGGCTCGAGTTGGAGGCGAAGATGCGCTCCAGATAGGGCACCACCTCCTCCAGGCTGGGGGTCTCAGGCTCGCCGAAATTGAGCAGGATGACACCGATCACTCGGCGGTTCCTCTCGCTCGCGTATGATCATTCACGCTCATTCTCATCTGTACACTCATCGGTCAGCATCCAAGCTGTACTCGTGCACGGCCCGTACGACGGCCGCGATCACCTCGGGATCGGTCTCCGGATGGAGTCCGTGGCCGAGATTGAAGATGTGGCCGGGCCGGCCGGCCACGCGCCGGAGGATCTCCTCCGAGCGCCGGACGGCGATATCGGCGCCCGCCAGTAGAAGAGTGGGGTCCAGGTTGCCCTGGATCGCCCGGTCCAGACCGATCCTCTGCCATGCCTCGTCGATCGGGATTCGCCAGTCGACACCTATCGCATCGCCGCCGGCAGCGGCATACAGGGAGAGGTGGCGCGGGTTTCCGGTCGCGAAGTGGATCGACGGGACTCCGGCCTCCTCGAGGCGCGCGAAGATCGTCCTCGAGTGAGGCAGCACGTAGCGCTCGTAGTCCTCGGTGGTCAGCGAGCCCGCCCACGAGTCGAACACCTGTACGGCGCCCGCCCCGGCTTCATGCTGCGCGACGGCGAACTCGGCCACGTGCCGCGCCCAGAAGTCCGCCAGCGCAGACCATGCCTCGGGCTCCGTCCAGATGAAGCGCTTGGTCTGGTCGAGACGGCGTGCCCGCGTGCCCTCGAACAGATACGAGCAGAGGGTGAACGGAGCGCCGACGAATCCGATCACGGGGACCGGCAGGCGCTTCTCGAGGAGCGAGACGGCCTCGAGCACGAACGACAACGCTTCTCTCGGCTCGAAGGGTTCTAGCCGCTCCAGGTCGGCCGGCAAGCTCAGAGGTGGATCCACGACCGGACCGATCGTCGGCTGGATCTCGAACTCGAGGCCGGCGCCGATGAACGGCGTGGCCAGATCGGTAAACAGGACGGCGGCGTCGACCGGGTAGTACTCGAGCGGAAGCGCCGTCACCTCGGCGGCGGCTTCGGGGTCGTAGACGATCTCGAGGAAGCTCCGCCGGGCCCGTATTTCCCGGTAGCGCGGCAGCGATCGCCCGGCCTGCCGCATGAACCACACGGGGGTCCGGTCGACGGGCTGGCGCCGCAGGGCGCGGAGAAGACGATCGTTGAGTTCAGGTCGGCTCATAGGGGGCGACACGCTACGGCACCCTCCCGCTACCCGCCAGCGCCGGCGAGCGCGGCGTCGACCGCCCCCGCATCGGTTCGCGGTCACGCGGCACCGGATCTATCATGGAGACAGCGGTAAACCGAGCATGCGCAGACCCTGCAGGGAGCGTCGATTCCCGAACGGGCCTTGACGAATGAAGGGAGGACGAGAGTGAGCGAGAACGGATCGGACGTCATCATCACAGCCCTGGAGAACGGGCCCTATCTGGTATCGGGTGCGGCCCGCGTGAGCGACCCCGACGGAGGCACGTGGGACACGGAGGGGCGCGCCACGTTCGCGCTCTGCCGGTGCGGGGCGTCCCGGAACAAGCCGTTCTGCGACGGCACCCACTCCAAGATCGGATTTGCCGCGGCGGAGCGAGCGGTCGAGGAGGCCGAAAGCTCCTAGCGTCCGGCCCTGTCGACGCCTAGCCGCGCTGATCGGCGCGGCCGTGGTCGCGTTGCGCTCGGCCTCAACGACTCTTGGGCCGACCCTCGGCGGAATCCGGCCGGAGGCGCCGGGACGACGGGTAGGGGTAGAAGTCTACGATCTCCCCCGCGGCCGGGCGCCTCTGCATAGTCTCCCAGAACTCGACCTTGAACACCTCACCGTGCGCCGCCCGGAAGATGGAAAGGAGCTCCGGTCGGAGGCCGAGAAAGCGGGGAAACTCCTCCGGGAAGACGTCGTCCGCGCCCACACCGAACCAGCTCCCGGCGGCCAGCTCGTCATCCAGATGGGCGGCTTCCGGTATCTTCCGGAATCGGCAGTCGGTGACGAGGCAGAGCTCGTCGTAGTCGTAAAAGATCACGCGGCCGTGCCGGCTGACGCCGAAGTTCTTGAGCAAAAAGTCGCCCGGGAAGACGTTGGCCGCGGCCAGATCCTTGATCGCCTGCCCGTAATCGAGCACGACCCGCCGCGCCGTTTCGGGGTCGGCCCGACGCAGGTAGAGGTCCAGCGGCGTCATCAGCCGCTCGGTGTACAGGTGGTCGATGGCGACCGCGCCGCCGGTCGCGCGCACCGTTCGCCCCGCCTCCGCCTCGAGCTCCGCCAGCACCTCTCCCGAGAACCTGCCCATGGGGAACTCCAGCCCCTCGAACTCCTGGGCGTCCGCCAGTCGTCCCACCCGGTCGCGCAGAAAGACGAGCCGGTAGCGCTCCTGCACCGCCCGTCGCGTCGTGCGCTTGGGGGCCATGATGCGGTCCCGGATGATCTTGAACACGACGTTGAGGGATGGGAGGGTGAAGACGATCATGACCATCCCCTTGGCCCCCTCCGTGCTCTCGAACCGGGCGCCCGGACGCTTGAGGTGCTCGCTCAGCGTGCGGTAGAGCTCCGTCTTCCCGTGGCGGTTGTATCCGATCGACGTGTAGATCTCGTCGCGTCGCTTGTGCGGCACGATGGAGCCGATGAACCCGACCACGCCGCGCGGCCAGCCGATCTCGGCGTGGAAGTAGGAGCGGGAGAAGCCGAACACGATGCTCACGTCGTCCGAGGTCGTGAGGAGCGCGTCGACGCTGATTCCGCCTTCCGAGTGACAGAGGGCCAGCACGAAAGGCCGGATCTCCTTCCCGACACTCCAGCGGCCGACCAGGTAGGCACCCTAGTTCCGGAAGAACGGCTCCGGGAGTACTTCCAGTCGTGGAATGTAGTCGCCGGGCTCTCCACCGTCGGGCGCTTTTGGCATGAGCCCCCTCCGCGCCGCGGCCGCCACGAGCTTTGCGTCGCCCTCCAGGTCGGCGAAGGGCGCCTTGAAGCCCACATCTCGAAGGATCCTTTCCACCAGGGCCGGCGGGATGTCCAGGGTCTGGAACGTATGGAGGGAAAGGCCCTCCACCGGAGCGGTGCCGCACTCGTCCATCGCGGGACCCAGAAACTCGATCTCCGGCCGGACGCCGACCGTCGTGAAGGTTCGCCGGGTCACCGAGTTGAAGAAGGTGCGTGCGATCTCCGCATCTCTGCGGTCGGCCGACAGGAGGCGGTATTCCTCCCGGATCCTGGTCCAGAGCTCGGTCTCGAGGACCCTTTCGCCGAGCCGGGCTCGGCTCCCCTCCACCGCCCGGGCCGAGTGCATGTTGTAGAGCATCAGGCGGCGTGAGGAGTCGCGCTGCATCCCCCGCCAATCGCGCGTCTCGAAGCGCTCCTTGGCCCGGCGCGAGACGGCTCTGAAGTGGCGATGGTAGCGAGCGAAAGCCTCGAGAACGAGGGTAGCCACCTCCCTCGGAAGCTCGGCGTCTGATCTCATCCCGGCCCTCGTCCGCTCACGGCGGGCCCGCTCGATTGTAAACCGGCGTACAGCACGCTAATCTGACCTCCCAGTCATGAGGCCCGACCACGAGAAACGAGAGCGATACAGGATGGCCGACACAACCGTGCTTCCCGAATACGAGTTCCTGACCCCGCCCTCCGAGGGCGAGACGATCACGCTGCAAGATGGAGTGCTGCGCGTCCCCGACCAACCGGTGATCCCCTTCATCGAGGGGGACGGGATCGGGCCCGATATCTGGAGCGCGGCCCAGCACGTGTTCGACGGCGCCGTTCGTCACGCCTACGGCGACGATCGCGATGTCGTGTGGTTCGAGGTGCTGGCGGGCGAGAAGGCCAACAACACCACCGGCAGCTGGCTGCCCGACGACACGCTGACGGCGATCGATCACCACCTTGTCGCGATCAAGGGACCTCTCACCACCCCTGTGGGCGGCGGCTTCCGTTCGCTCAACGTGACGCTGCGGCAGCGGCTCGACCTGTTCGCGTGCGTGCGGCCGGTCCGGTACTTCCAGGGCGTGCCGTCGCCGGTCAAAACACCCGAGAAGATGGACATGATCGTTTTCCGCGAGAACACCGAAGACATCTACGCGGGGATCGAGTATCGGGCGAAGACCGAAGAGGCCCGGCGGTTGATCGAGTTCCTCCAGGAGGAGATGGGCGCCACGTCGATCCGCTTCCCGGAGACGAGCGCCATCGGGATCAAGCCGATCTCCGAGCAGGGATCAAAGCGTCTGATCAGGGCCGCGATCCAGCACGCCATCGACCGCGGGCTCGCCACCGTGACCTTGGTCCACAAGGGCAACATCATGAAGTTCACGGAGGGTGGCTTCCGCGACTGGGGATACGAAGTGGCTCGCGACGAGTTCGGGGCCGAGCCATGGGATGGCGGCCCTTGGATGAAGCTGCCGAACGGTGTCGTCATCAAGGACGTGATCGCCGACGCTTTTCTGCAGCAGATCCTTACCCGGCCGGCCGAGTACGACGTCATCGCCACGATGAACCTGAACGGCGACTACATCTCGGATGCGATGGCCGCGCAGGTCGGCGGGATCGGGATCGCGCCGGGAGCGAACATCAACTACGAGACCGGCCACGCCCTGTTCGAGGCGACACACGGGACCGCTCCCAAGTACTCCGGCCAGGACAAGGTCAACCCGAGCTCGCTCATCCTCTCTGGCGAGATGATGTTCCGCTATCTGGGCTGGGACGAGGCGGCGGACCTCGTCATCCAGGGTCTGGAGCGGACGATGGGTCAGAAGCGGGTCACCTACGACCTCGAGCGGCTCATGGAGGGTGCGACGCTCGTGAAGACGAGCGAGTTCGCGCACGCGATCGTCGAGAACATGGAGGACTAGCTAGCGGCACGCTTGTGCGGCGGGGCCCGCTGAGCGAGCCGGGCGCTTGATCGCCGATCCGGTCGCCCTCGCGGCCGTCATCGCCGCAGCCACAGCCCTCGCTTTCTGGCTGGAGGGCCGCTACCGCTGGGCACGCGACGTCGGAGCGGCCCTCATCGCCATCCTCCTCGGAGCCGCGCTTTCCAACCTCGGCTTCGTTCCGGTCGGCTCGCCCGTTTACGAGGGGATCTTCGGTCCCGTCACGTCGCTCGCGATCGTGTGGCTCCTGATCTCCGTGCGTTTCGACGACATGCGCGAGGCCGGGCCGACCATGCTAGCCGCCTTCCTGATCGGCGTGGCCGGTACGGCGATCGGGGCTCTGGTGGGTGCGACGGTTCTGGCTGGCGAGTTCGGCGACGCGGCGTGGAAGCTGGCCGGCGTGACGACCGGGACGTACTCGGGCGGGAGCCTCAACTTCGTGGCGGTGGGACGGGAGCTCGGCCTGCCTCCCTCCCTCTTTGCGGCAGCCACCGCGGCGGACAATATCGTGACGGCGATCTGGTTCGGCGCGACGCTCATGCTTCCGCTCTGGCTGTCTCGCGGAAAGCGGGAGGCGGCTGCCGAGGTGCCCGCAATGAACGCCCTCGCGGAGGAAGCACCCGGGCGGACGGCCTCATCGCTGCCGTTGATCCACCATGCGCCGGAACTGCGGACGCTCGACCTGACGATGCTTTTGGCGCTCGGCCTTACGCTGATCTGGGCATCGGGCCGCCTATCCGCCGCGGTACCCGCCGTCCCGAGCATCCTCTGGCTGACCACGTTGGCGCTCGCCGCCGGCCAGATCCCGGCCGTGCGGCGTGTCTCCGGAGCCATGCTGCTGGGCACCGTGGCGCTTCACCTCTTTTTCACCCTCATGGGCATCAGCTCGCGGATCTCCGAAATCGCGAGTGTGGGTCCACAGGTCCTCTACCTGATGGCGATCGTGGTGGGCGTGCACGGGCTGGTCCTGTTTGGCATCGGGAGATTGGCCCGCCTCAGTCCGGACACGCTGTCGGTCGCATCGCAGGCGGCGATCGGCGGCCCGACGACCGCGATGGCGATGGCGATCGCGCGCCGCTGGCCGGCGCTGATTCTCCCCGGAATGGCGGTCGGCCTGCTCGGATACGCGATCGGGAATTACCTGGGCTTCGGGATTGCCTACTTGACGCGGGCGTTACTGGGATAGGGCGTTGGCAAAAGGACCAGGGCGTTGGTTGCCGGCCCGCTTAGGCCAACGGCAGGACGCCCTCAAGCTCGATGATCGCGCAGCGGACTCCCTCGGGGACCGGTGCTTTCGAACGCGCCCGGTAGTCGAAAGAGACGATGAGCCCCGTGCCGTCGGCCGCGACCATCTCTTCGGCGACGGACACGACGCGATAGCCCATTGTGAAGCGGTCCTCACCCATCTCGGTGACGCGAGCTCCCGCGAGGACCGTGTCCGGGAAGTGTAGAGGCCTGCGGAAGCGGCAGCTGGTCGAGTGCAGGATCGCGCCGACCCGGTCTTCTTCGTAGGTGGCCATGAAGCCGCAGCGCTCGAAGTAATGGATGCGGGCCGTCTCGAAGTAACGGAAGTATACGACGTTGTTGAGATGGCCGAACGCGTCCATCTCCCCCCAGTGGAGGGGCAGATGCACGACCACGGGAAACTCCGCCAGCAGCGCCTCGGCCGCGGCGGTCGGCTCCGGTCCGATCGAATCCGTCGTCTCGCTCAATCTCCCACTCGCCTCCTATATAGTAGCCGTCCGTTGGAGGCGTGAATGTGAAGGAGCGAGCGACGGAGTGGAAGGTCGTGCCATGAGTAGAGGGCGGTTCTGGAGCAACATCGGGCCGGGAGCGGTAATCGCGGCCGCCTTCATCGGGCCCGGGACGGTGACGACAGCCACGCTGGCCGGGGCCGAGCACGGCGTCACGCTGCTGTGGGCGCTCCTGTTCTCCGTCATGGCCACGCTGGTTCTACAGGAGATGGCGGCCAGGCTCGGGCTGGTGACCGGGGACGGCCTGGGTGAGGCGATTCGCGACCGCTTCATCCGACCGCTATCCCGACTCCTCGCGGTGGGGCTGGTTCTGTCGGCGATCGCGGTCGGAAACGCGGCCTTCGAGGCGGGAAATCTGGCCGGCGGAGCGCTCGGCGCAGAGGCGATCTTCGGCCTTCCAGGTCGCCTCGCGGCGCTCGTGCTGGCCGGGGTGGCGTTCGGTCTGTTGTGGACCGGCCGCTACGGGGTGGTCGAGCGTGCGCTCGTTGGGCTGGTGGCGCTGATGGCGGTCACCTTTGTTTCGACGGCCGTGATGCTGGCGCCGGCGCCGAGCGAGCTGCTGGGCGGACTGCTCGTGCCTCGCTTCCCCAGCGGCCGAGGCCTTCTCCTTGTTGTCGCCCTGATCGGCACGACGGTCGTACCGTACAACCTGTTCCTCCACGCCACCGCGGTCGGCAAGCGATGGTCGGGTCCCGAGGAGCTGCCGGCGGTTCGTCGGGATGCCGCCTTCTCCATCGTGCTCGGAGGGGTCGTCAGCATGGCCATCGTCGTCACGGCCGCCGGCGGCGCTCGTGGCACGCCGATCGGTGACGCCGGCGACATGGCCGTCCAACTCGAGCCGCTACTCGGCGGCTGGGCGCGTGCCTTCTTCGGGACCGGTCTGCTCGCCGCGGGCCTCTCCTCGGCCGTCACCGCGCCACTGGCCGCCGCCTACGCGGCCGCCGGGACGCTGGGCTGGGATCCGTCGATTCGAGACAGGCGTCCGCGCGCGATCTGGATCGGGGTGCTGGGGATAGGAGCCGCCCTCGCCGCGGCCGGCTTCCGTCCCGTCCCGCTTATCCTCTTCGCTCAGGTCGCGAACGGTTTGCTGCTTCCCGCCGTCGCCACCTTCCTGCTGGTCGTGGTCAACGACGGGGAGCGTATGGGCAGGTGGGCGAACGGGCGCTGGATGAACGTTGCCGGGGGCGTCGTCCTGCTCGTGACCCTCGGTCTTGCGGTGAGGACGCTAGCTCGCGTCCTGTAGGGCCGGGGCGGTGGGAGCGGGCGCCGCTGCCGGGCTGCTCGCGGCGTCCGTTGAGGCTGCCGGGGCGACTGCCCTCCGCCGGACGGGCCTGCCGACGATGAGGACCACGGCGGCGATGATCATCGCGCCGGCGACGACGATGCGCGGACTCAGGGGCTCGCTTGCCAGCGCCCACCCCAGGACCACGGCCACCACAGGGTTCACGTACGCGTAGGTTGCGGCCCGAGCCGGCGTCGTCTTTTGCAGCAGCCAGACGTAGGCGCTGAACGCGACGATCGCCCCGAACACGATCAGATAGGCGAGCGCCCAGACCGAGCGGGCGGAGACCGCGGACGGATCGAAGCGGCCCAACTCGCCGGTGCTTGCGGCGACGACGAGAAGAAGGACCCCGCCGGCGAACATCTCCATCCCGGTCGCCAGCGTCTGGGAGGCGGGAAGCTCGGCGCGCCTGGAGTAGAGCGAGCCGATCGCCCACAGCAGGGAGGCGAGGACGACGACGGCGGCGCCGATGGGATCGATCCTCTCGCCGCCTCCGAGCCCCCCCGGCCCGACCAGGACCCCGACGCCCAGGAAGCCGAGCAAGAGGCCCGCCGCGACCCCGAGTCCGGGCCGGGAACCCGTCCCGCGCAGCCAGTCGAGCAGGACCATCCAGAGCGGCACGATCGCTACGATCAGCGCCGTCAGTCCGGAGGGTACGGTCTGCTCGGCCCAGACCACGCCTCCGTTCCCGCCCAGCAGGAGGAGCCCGCCGATGATGGCGGCGGAGCGCCAGTGCGGCCGCTCGGGCCGGCGGGCTCCGAGAGCGCGAGCCACCGCGTAGAGGACGCCGCCGGCGATGACGAACCGGACGCCTGCCATCAGGAACGGAGGGAGCGTCTCGATCGCCAAGCGGATTGCGAGGTAGGTCGAGCCCCAGATCACGTAGACGGAGGCGAACGCCGAGACCAGCGTCGCTCGGCGGGGCACTCCTGTCTGCTTCGCTCCGATCACGGTTTCGTCACCGCCTGCCATCCGCGACTCCCACCCCCTCGTCCGCCCCTCTCTCCGCGGCGTTCTTCAGCGTCTGTGGTCGTTCGTTGCGGCTCAATCTCGCTGGTTGTATAACGGCCCGCTCGTCCTTGCGTGAAAACGGCTGAAACCGTCTTGCTGGGCAGCGGTGGGTCGGGCTAACCTGCGATGTCCCCTGCATCCGAATGAAAGGAACCGACCCCATGCGTGCCCTAACCCGAACAGTACCGTTCGTGAGCGTCGTCGTGCTTGCGCTCGCGAACCTGAGCGGCTGCGCCTCCAAGAAAGAGTACGATACGGCCGTCGCGCGCGGGGATTCCCTGCAGGTCGCCAACGCCGCGCTACAGGCCCAGTACGACAGCCTCCAGAGCCTGTTCCAGACGGAGATGGAGGCCACCTCGCTGGACATGCAGCTTCTCCGAAACGGCATCGAGATCCAGCTTCCCGCCGACCTCCTATTCAAGTCCGGCTCGCTTGAGCTGAAGACGGAAGAGCGCGCGTTCGGCATGAAGCTGGTGAACTACCTGAAGGGGAACGACTACCTCGTGTTCGTCACCGGCTACACCGACAGCCAAAAGCCGATCGGCAACCTGGCCCAGCGTTACCCGACGAACTGGGAGCTGTCCGCCGCCCGGGCGGCGCTGGCGGTGAGGTTCTTTGTCGGCGAGGGATTGTCCGAGGCTCGGTTCTGGGCGATCGGCCGTGCTGCCAACGACCCGGTGGCGTCCAACAGCACGGCGGAGGGCCGCGCGGAGAACCGCCGGCTGAGGGTCGTCCTCCGGCCCGCGGGGGTAGTGTACGAAACGCCGTAGCCGATCTGCCTGCCGGCGCAAGCGGACATCAAGCGCGTCAGGTTCGATCGGGGTCCGGCACGTAGTCGAAGCCGGCCGGACCCCACCAATACTCCTGCATGGCCTCGAACCAGTACGCGAGCGCCCGCCACTCTCCGTACGGCTCGTAGAGCTGCTCGATCTCCGCCGCCGAGGGCCGGCGGCCCCCAAAGTAGCGATCCTTCACGAACGCGTACACGGCGCTGTCGATCGAGAGCCGATCGGCGACGCCGTTGAGGATCATCAGATAGTCCGCGGTCGCCGGGCCAATGCCCTTGATGGCCAGAAAGGCCTTGCGGAGCTCCGGTCCTTCCAGCTCCTCTCGTTCGATCGGCCCGAGGTCGCGCGTTCCGTCTACGAGCTCGCTGGCCAGCTCGACGACATAGGGGGCCCTGTACCCGAGGCGGCAGCGCTCCCGGAGCGTCTCTTCCCCCGCTTCGAGAATGCATTCCGGCGTCGGCCAGGCGTGGTATCCTTCGATCGGTTCGCCAAGCTCCGCTACCAGCGAGATCATCCTGACGGCCTGTGACCACTGGACGTTCGTGCCGCAGATCGACTTGACGAGCTCCTCCCACACGGAGGGGCAGCGCAGCAAGCGCCCGGCGCCGATATCCGGAACCGCCGCCAGGTGTTCGTGTTGGCGGCAGAGATCGTGAAAGCCCGCGATCTCCCGATCGAGCTGCAGCATCCGCCGGACATCGGAGCGCACGTGTCGCCGGTCCGCCGCCGACAGTGTGCCCTCTGCGTTGATCTGGATCTCGAGCGTGCCTCGGCTCGGCTCGCGGATCCGGAGGACTACCGGCTCGTCGCCCTCATTTCGCACCACTCGGGTCAGGCTCTTCCGTTCCGCGTGCCAGCGGAAGGGCGGGCACTGATACCAGCCGTGCGAATACACGACCGGAAGGAAGCCGAAGTCCTCGGGCGTCCGCATCGTCATCTTCGTCATGCTTGCCGCTTTCCTGTCGGAAGGCTCCTTGGCGGGGAGCGAGGCTCCAGATCACCTGCATGCCCGGTGCTGTGGACGTCTGGAGCGAGCGCGTATTATCTGCCCCGTGAGTGAAACGAGTCAAAGCCTCGAACTGCGAACGGGCCCGTGACATCCCGCAGGCCGCTGCGTAACGCTCTGCGTATTGGCATCGACGTCGGAGGAACGTTCACCGACCTGGCGGCGATCGATCGGGACGGCACGGTGTGCCGCCGAAAAGTCTTCTCGACGCCCGACGATCCCTCGCGGGCGGTGCTCGAAGGCCTGGATATATTCCTGAGCGATTTGGGGATGGAGGCCTCGATGCCCGCCGAGATCGTGCACGGCTCGACCGTCGCCACCAACGCGGTGTTGGAGCGGAAGGGCGCCCGGACGGCGTTCATAGCGACGGCCGGCTTTCGCGATCTACTGGCCATCGCGAGGCAGGACCGGCCGGATCTGTTCGATCTCGAGTCCCGGAGACCTCCGCCGCTCGTGCCCGCGGAGCTATCCTTCGAATTGGCCGAGCGCGTCGCCCACGATGGTGAGGTCCTGGAGACGCTGGACGAGGCGGCGGTGGCGCCGCTGGTGGATGGCCTGAGGGATCTCGAGGTGGAGTCCGTGGCCGTCTGCTTTCTGTTTTCTTTCGTGCGTCCTGAACACGAGCGGAGAGTCGGTGAGGCGCTTCGCGAAGCCGGTCTGCACGTCTCGCTGTCCAGCGAGGTGCTGCCCGAGTTCCGCGAGTACGAACGGGCGAGCACGACGGCCATGAACGCCTACGTCGCCCCGATCCTCGACCGATACCTGACGCGGCTCGAGGAGAAGCTGCCGGCCGGGAAGCTGCGGATCATGCTCTCCAACGGAGGAAGCGCCGGAGTGGGAGTCGCACGGCGGGAGGCCGTCCGCTGCGTCCTTTCCGGCCCGGCGGCCGGCGTCGTCGGTGCGCTTCGCGTGGCAAGGCAGGCCGGCACGGACCGGGTCATCGGATTCGACATGGGGGGCACGTCCACGGACGTCGCGCTCCTGGACGGCGCGATCCCGGCGACGTCCGAGGGAGCGGTGGCCGGACTTTCGGTGCGGGTCCCGATCGTGGACATCCACACGGTGGGCTCGGGTGGGGGCTCCATCGCTCGCGTGGATACCGGCGGAGCGCTGCGAGTCGGGCCCCACAGCGCGGGCGCCGACCCCGGGCCGGTATGCTACGGCCGAGGCGGCCTCCAACCGACCGTGACCGATGCCAACCTCGTGCTGGGGAGGCTACCGGCCGACCGGTTCCTCGGGGGGACGTACGCGCTCGACGAGGAGGCGGCCCGTCGCGAACTGGCTCGCCTCGGGAAGGCCGCGGGCATCGGAACGGGAGCGGGCGTCGATCCCACGAGGAGGGACGAAGCGGAGATGGCCCTCCATGCGGCGCTGGGCGTCGTCCGGGTCGCCAACGCTCGAATGGAGCGGGCACTCCGGGCCATCTCGGTGGAGCGCGGATACGACCCGTGGGCCTTTTCTCTCGTCTCCTTTGGCGGGGCCGGCGGGCTGCACGCTTGCGATCTGGCACGTGCGCTCGGCATCGGGCGGGTGCTCGTGCCGCCCTCCGCCTCCGTGCTCTCGGCGTTCGGCATGCTCGCGGCCGATGTGGTGAAGGACTACGTGCAGACGGTCATGCGTGGAGGGGACACTTCGTTCGAGGAGTTGGAGGCGTCGGCCCGCGTATTGGAGGCGCGAGGGCGGGAGGATTTGGCGGCCGAAGGCGTGTCCGAGGACCGGATGCGGCTGCGGCCGGGACTGGATCTCCGCTACGAGGGCCAGGCGTTCGAGATCGCCGTGCCGCTGGCGGAGAACTTCCTCGAGCTCTTTCATTCCGAGCACGATCGTCTCTACGGGCATTCGGATCCGGAAGCGCCCGTCGAAATCGTGAACCTTCGCCTCCGCGCCAACGGCCGGGTGGAAGTGCCGGAGCTCCGTCCGCTGGAGGATCATGCCGAGGAGTCGACGCCAGTGGAGCTGGAACGGCGATCGGTGGTTGTGGGTCGCCTGGAGGCGTTGCGGGGCGACGAGCCGGGTCGCCTGGACGTGCGGGATGCTCCCGTGTTCGAGCACGAGAGTCTGCGACCCGGCCACCGGCTACCCGGGCCCGCTGTGGTGGTCTCGGAAGACACGACGGTTTGGCTCGGCCCCAGGGAGCGAGCGGTGGTCGACGGCTACCGCAATCTCCTCATCGACGTGGGCCGGCCTGCCGGCGAAGGAGCAGCGCCGTGAGCGCCCGGGATCGACTCGTCCGCGGCGTGGATCCGGTGCGTCTCGAGGTGTACCGGCACCTCCTGGCGTCGGTGGCCGAGGAGATGGGCGCGGTGCTTCGCCGCTCTGCCTTCTCGCCCAACATCAAGGAGCGGCGCGACTACTCCTGCGCGTTGTTCGGCCCCGACGCCGAGATGGCGGCCCTGGCGGCCCATATCCCTGTTCACCTCGGAGCCATGCCGCTCTCGGTCGCGAGCTGCGTGGAGGAACTGGAGCTGGGTCTCGGAGACGTCGCGATCCTGAACGACCCCTATCAGGGTGGATCGCACCTCCCGGACATCACCTTGGTGGCACCGGCGTTCGCTGGAAAAGCCGGCGGTCGGCTGCTCGGGTTCGTGGCCAATCGGGCACACCACGCCGACGTCGGCGGCCGGACACCAGGATCGATGGGACTTGCCGCCGAGCTCTGGGAAGAGGGGGTCGTGATCGCGCCGCAGCTCCTCGTGCGCGGCGGCGAAGTCCAGACGGAGTTACTGGACTTCATTCTCGGGAGCGTTCGAACGCCGCAAGAGAGGGAAGGGGATCTGAGGGCACAGCTGGCGTCGATTCGCCGCGGTCAGCACCGGCTTGCCGAGATGTGCGACCGGTACGGCCCAGGGGAGAGCTTGAGATATATGGGCGAGCTGGCCGACTATTCCGAGCGGGTGGCCCGGCGCTTCGTGGCCTCTATGTCGAATGGTCGGTACCGATTCGAGGATGCTCTCGACGACGACGGCGTGAGCGAGGAGCCGGTCCCGATCGTCGCGACAGTGACGATCAGCGGCGACGAGGCGGAGGTCGACTTCACCGGGTCGAGCCCGCAGCGGCCTAGCAGCGTGAACGCGCCCTACGCCGTCGCCGTCTCGGCCACCTACTACGTGTTCCGTGCGCTGATCGGGGGGGAGGTCCCGTCGAACGGAGGGATTCTCAGGCCAATCCGTGTCACTGCGCCCGAGGGCACGGTCGTGAACCCCCGTCCGCCGGCGGCGGTGGCGGCCGGGAACGTCGAGACCTCGCAGCGCATCACGGACGTGCTCCTCGGGGCTCTGGCGCAGGCGTTGCCCGACCGGGTGCCTGCCGCCAGCCAGGGCACGATGAACAACGTCACCGTCGGAGGCCGCGATCCGGCCCGCGGGCGGCCGTACGCCTACTACGAGACGATCGCGGGAGGGGCCGGAGCGAGCCCCGGCGCCGATGGTGCGAGCGCCACGCACACGCACATGACCAATACACTGAACACGCCGGCCGAGGCCCTCGAGTACGCCTATCCGCTTCGCGTGCTGCGCTACGAGGTACGTCGCGAATCGGGGGGAGAAGGAGAGCACCGCGGGGGAGATGGGGTGCGGCGGGACCTCCAGGTGTTGGCGCCCGCCAAGGCCTGCCTCATGTCGGATCGGCGTCGGCTCGCGCCGTACGGGTTGGACGGAGGGGCTGCCGGCGACACGGGCCGTAACCTCCTGATTCGAGGCGAGCGCGAGGAGGAGCTTCCCGGCAAGGCGTGCTTCGACCTGGAAGCAGGTGACGTTCTCAGCGTCCGCACGCCGGGTGGGGGTGGGCATGGGGCCGTCGGTCAGGCCCGAGCCTACCGTTTGGCTGAGCGGGAGTGACATCACGAAGATTCCCACGGCGCGGCCGGGAGCAGGATCTTGATCCATGGTTCGAGCGATATCGTTAGGGGGGCTACATTGGCGACCAGGGATGGCCTGAGCCGAACGGAATGGAACGAGCTCGAACGTCCATGAAATCTCCCTCCAAGCGGCGAAGCGGGATCACAGCGCGAGTGCGCGCCGCACGTTCATGGGCATCGCGGTACCTCCTCGGCCGGTCCGCGGATCGCGTTCAGACCGGAGTCGGCGAGCGCGTTATCCTCGTTCTGAGCGGCGGTGGGCTTCGCGGCCTGGTGCATGTGGGAGCCTGGCGGGCCCTCCTCGAGCGAGGCCTGCGACCGGACGTGATCGTAGGGACGAGCATTGGTGCGCTGGTAGGTGCCGCGGCGGCTTCTGGAGCCGACTGGACGTTCGTGGAGAGGGCCGCCCGGTCCGTCGTCCGGAAGGAAATCGCGGCGCTCGACCGACGTGTGCTTCTCCTGAACGGCGTGCGCCGCCCCGCGCTCTTCCGCGGCGACGTGTTGCGCCAATACATGGAGCGGCTGATTCCCGCGAACACCTTCCAGGAGCTCGAGATCCCGCTCCAGGTCAACGCCGTGAACCTCGGGACCGGCGAGATGAAGTGGTTCGGGACCCCTGTCGGCGAGGCGGAGGTAGACCCGACAGCCAATCTTCTTGATGTCGTCTGGGCATCCTCGGCGGTGCCCACCTTCTACGCCCCGGTCGAGATCGGTGGATCCTTCTACATCGACGGCGGCATCCTGGACACCTTCGCCCTCACGCGCGCCGCCGCGCTTGGTGCCACCTGGATCCTAGCGGTGGACGCCACGACGGAGGGGGTAGGGGATGACCCGGTGGACCTGATCGACGAGGGTATGCTGGCGATCAACGAACGGGTGTTCGGGATCGTATCGGGCGCGCGCCGCCGCGCCGTGCTGGAGCGGTGGTCAGGGCCTCCGCTCACGCTCGTTCGTCCGGCCGCCACCCACGTCCCGGCCTTCGACTTCGAGTTCAACGACTACCTCGTGGACGAGGGCCACCGCGCGATGAACGAGGCGCTCTCCACTCCCGAAGCGAACGAGAGGATCGGCCGAGCCGCACCCGCTCTCAAGGCTTCCTGAGGGAAGCCCTTTCCGTCGAATCCAACCGCTCCAGGCCGATTACTTGACAGTGTTAAGTTAACACTGTTAAGTTAACGATGTTAATATGCGCGGGGAGCTCGGAAACTCAGCGCTCCCGGATGCCGTATGTATGGCTATGGAAACCGGTGGGGACGTCCGCCGGATTCCACGCGGGCAGAGACGGGGGGTTGATGCCGAAAGTCGCAGATCCACAGCGTGCCGCCGAGACCGAGGCGGCGATCCTGGATGCCGCCAGGGACGTGCTGGCGGAGGAGGGACTCGAAGCGCTCTCGATGCGGGCCGTGGCGGCTCGCGTCGGGCTGAGCGCGACGTCGCTGTACAACTACGTGGAGAACAAGCAGGCGCTGGTCGACCGGGTCGTGGCCCGCGGGTTCCGGCGCTTCGAAAGCTATATGTGGCGCGCGGTGGATGGCGTGCCGAGCGGCGGGTTCGAGCGCTTGCAGGCGCTCGGCTCGGCCTACCTCCGGTTCGCCCGCGAGAACGAGCAGTACTTCAAGATCATGTTCACCATTCAGCCCGAGGATCCGAGGGAGATCGAAGAGCTGCCCGGTGAGGGCGGCCGCCGGATCCTGAGAGAGGCCGTGGCCGACGCGATCGCCGCGGGAAAGATCCGGGCGGCGGATCCGGACCTCGTAGCGCTCTACCTGTGGAGCTCTGCGCACGGTCTGGCCACGCTGTCGCTGGCCTGCGATGTCACGTGCGACTGCTCGTGCGGCTGCAGGAACGGAGGCGAGTGCACGTGCGACGCGGATAACCACGAGTGGGGCACCGAAGGCATCACCGCCGAGAAGGTGTTCGAGCTGTTCGGCGAGTTTCTGCGCGAGGGTCTACGGCCTCGTGACGGGCAGGAGGATGCGGCCGTCTCGAAGGAAGTGGGTCGCACTCCGGCTGCCTCAAGCGGGACCGGCTCCAACGTCATGGACGAGGCGAGCCAGAACGGCGGCGGCAAGCGGGACGCTTGATTGGGCCTGAAGCGAGACCGAGGTGAGCGGGGTGAAGGGTTGGGACGATAGAAGGGAAACGGGAGACATGTCGAATATAGAGCGAGTGACGGGGAGGGGTGGACGAGGGAGGCCACGGAGTGGCGATCCGATGCTTGTACGGCTGGCGGTGATGATCCTCGCCATCGGAGCCGTGGGGATCGGCGCAGCGGCGTGCGGCAGGGGCGTGGCGGAGGAGCCTACCCCGGACTCCCCCGCCGATGAGGCGTACCGCAGGACCGTCAACGTGGAGGTGGTCGAGGTGCAGCCCTCCGACTTCGCGTCCACGGTTCGCGTGATCGGTGCCGTGGAGGCGCTGCACGACGTCACGGTGAGCGCCGAGGAGAGCGGCGTCATCGAGCGCTTCTTCGTCGAGAAGGGGCAGCGCGTGCGTCCGGGGCAGGCCCTGGCAAAGATCGACGACCGGGTGCTCGGGGCGCAGGTGGCGGAGGCGGAGGCGACCGGGTGCTCGGGGCGCAGGTGGCGGAGGCGGAGGCGGCCGCCAAGGCGGCCCAGGACACCTACCAGCGCCGGCAGCGTCTCTTCCGCGATGAGGGGATCGGCACGGAGGCCGAGTTCGTGGCCGCGGAAGCCCAGGCGCAGGCGGCCGAGGCGCGGGCGAGCGCGCTGCGCGCCCGGCTCGAGCGCACGACGGTGCGCGCTCCGGTCTCCGGCGTGTTCGATGCCCGGTATGTGGACGCCGGCGAGATGGTGGGCCCGGGCGACGAGGTGGGCCGCATCATCGACGCGTCCCGCGTGAAGGTCGTGGGCGGCGTGCCCGAGCGCTACGCAGCGGATATCCGCACCGGTGGAGAGGCCGACGTCACGCTGGATCTGTATCCGGGCCGCGTGTTCGAGGGCGAGATCTCCTTCGTGGCGACGGCCGTGGATCCGAGGAGCCGCACGTTCGAGATCGAGATCCTGCTCGACAACCCCGACAACCTCATCAAACCGCAGATGGTGGCCGGCGTGGAGCTCCCGACGCGGGCGCTCGAGGACGTCCTGGTGATTCCCCAGGACGCCCTGCTCCGCGTCGAGGACGGCTACCAGATCCTCGTCGTCACCGAGATTGCGGGCGAGCTGGAGGCGGAGGCGCGGCGGGCCGTGCTGGGACCGTCGGCGGCCAACGCGGTCGTCGTCGAGGCCGGTATCGAGCCCGGCGACCGGGTCATCATCCGCGGACAGCAGCAGGTGGATGCCGGTGACCGGGTGCTCGGGGCGCAGGTGGCGGAGGCGGAGGCGGCCGCCAAGGCGGCCCAGGACACCTACCAGCGCCGGCAGCGTCTCTTCCGCGATGAGGGGATCGGCACGGAGGCCGAGTT
>JARRMU010000017.1:0-24184 GCA_037385645.1 Gemmatimonadales bacterium | reverse complement strand
TCTCCACCCGTCTGCGTGAGCCGCAGCCATTCGTCTGCCGCAGCTCCGTAATCGCCCATCTCGAGCGAGAGAGTCCCGAGCTCGACCGCGAAAGCCGCAAGGCTGCCAAGCTCGCCTCGCCCGCGTCGGAGCACCTCAGCGCCTGCTTCGGGATCTCCGGAGGCCACCTCAGCGCTCGACCACGCCACGTACGCGGCGGCCTCGGCCGGTCGCGCCTCAACCCACCTGGCGGCGGCGGACCGAGCCGAATCGGGCAGGCCGGCAGCCAAGAGGGCATCGACCCAAAGACGCCTCAGATCCTCGGAGGCAGCCCCGTCTGCGCCTGCGCGCTCGAATCGCGGAAGAACGGGAACGACGCGTTCGCGACGCGCGGCTATCTGTAGGAGGAGAGCCAATGCCGGCCCAGAGGTCGGATGCTCGTCCAGGAGATCCCCGAGGACCGAGAGCGCTTCGTCGGGTCGATCGGCGGCGTCGAGGCGTGCGGCCCACTCCACGAGCCGGCGTTCGTCGGGGTCGGCCGCTCGCTGAGCCAGGGCGACGGAGAGACCTGGCGACGAGACGAGAAGCAGCAGTTGGACGACCAACATCGGCCGGGTCTCGACCCTCACGGGCTCTCTTCCTCCGGGCCTTCCGCCACCCGGTTCAGCCGATCGAAGTAGTCCAGGATCATCCAGCGGTAGGAGGGCGGGAGCTCGCGCAGAACCGCTTCGTCGGGATGCGGGTAGCGCGGACCCGCCAGAACAGCCGGATCGAGGCGCGGCACCTCCAACGGCAGGTCGGTGCCCGGCCGGGATTCCCGCCGGTCGGGCTCCTCGTCCTCTCGCTCCAGCGATCGGCCGGCGTCCAGGAGACGTCGGAACAGCGTCTCCTGCCGCTCCACCGTCTCGGGATTCAGGTCCCCCGACTCCAAACGGCGCGCCAATTCACCCGCTTCGCGCGCCAGCGCCTCGGGCCGCACCAGGAGATCCTCCTGGTCGCCCGCTCTCTCCGTCAGCTCTCGCAGGCCGCGCTCGACCTCCGCCTGCTCCTTCGCCAGCTGCTCCAGACGGGAGCCGACGGGCCGCCCATCCTCTTGCATGAACAGGAGAGAGCCTCCCTCACGGCTGAGTCCTTCCTGCATTCTCGCGGCTTGAGCCAGCTGCTCGAGCATCTCGGCCGTGCCACTTTCGGACCCGGCCGCCTGTACGGCGCCGGCGCTGGCCAGCAGTCGTGCGGCGAGCTCGTTCAGTAGCTCGGCGATGGCCGTCGCCTCTCCCCTCGTCGGTCTCTGGGAGCCCTCCTGCAACCTGGACAGCAGATCATCCATCCCTTCCGCCGCTTCCGCCGCTGCCACGGCAGAGCCTCGGTCCAGGAGGGCCGTTCGCCGACCCGCCTCCGCCAGGCTCTCGAACAGATTGTCCAGACCGCTCCGAAGCGCCGCCTGACGACCCTGAAGGGTGGCCGGATCGAGCGCACCCGGGCCCGCGTATCCTTCCGCCAGCGACTCCTGTTCCGCGGCCAGCGTGACGGCTTCACGTCGGGCGTGGTCCAGCACCTCCCTCGCCTCCGCCCTCCAGTCTCTGCCCAGCGCGTCGTCGGCCGTCGCGAGCATGGCGGCTGCCTCGCTCAACAGTCCGGCCGCCTCGCTCGCATCGGTCTCGGCGGCGTTGCCTGTCACGGAGTCGCCCGGCGTCCGGCTCTCGTCTCCTGCCGACTGCGCCGCCGACCTCGCTCGATCGGCCGCTTCGGAAACCACCTCTCCGGCGGCCCGGACGGAATCAGACGCCGCGGCAGAGGTGCCCGCACTCAGGCTGGATGCCAATCTCTCGCTCAGCCTCTCGAGCGAGCGGCCGAGCTGCTCGGCATCCGATGCAAGCGTCTCCTCTTCGTGACGCCACGCCTCATCCACGTCGAAGGCCTGTGCTATCACATCCTGCCGCCGCGCGAGGTCTTCCGCGCTGTTTCGTGCCGACTTCACGCCCTGTTCCAACCCGGCTCGCTCCAAGAGCGCCGCGCTTCGCTCCAGATCCTCGCGCAACCGTCCGGAGTCCTCCGCCAGCCTCCCGAGAGCCGCCTGGAGCCGCTCCGGCCGAAGGTCCCGGAGGGCCTCTCGGAGAGCATCGATCCGTTCCCCCAGCTCCGACTCGAGGAGACGGCGATACAACGCCTCCAGTCTACGCATCTCCTCGCGCAGGCCCGCATCGAGCAACGCCTCCGACAAGCCCTCCAGCGCACCAGCCCGATCCACCATGTCCGTCAGCTCACGTTCGAGCCTCTCCGCACGCTCGAGGACGTCCCGGCTTTCCTGGGTCGCCTCGTAGGAGAGGCCACCATCGCGCTCGCTCCCAGGGGACCGCGCCGCCGAAGCTTCCTCCGCGGCAAGGGCGGCTCGGGTCCTTCCCTCCGCCTCGCGCGCGCGCCGCTCGAGGTCTCGGACCGCCTGCGCCATCTCTCCGGCGGCCTCGGCCAGCGAGTCCGCGCCGATCGCCGCCACCTCGCGAAGTTCCCGCAGCGTGGGTAGAAAAGCCCGTAGCGTGTCGGAGCTCGCCGGGGCATGGCCGGGGTGGGCGTCGCGGGCGCGGACGAAGTAATACAGGGTGTCGCCCGGGAGAAGTTCGTGCTCATCCCCCCTCAGGACTCCTCGGAGGATCATGCGCGAGGCGGGCTCCGGCGGAGCGATCGATCTGGCCACCGGCAGGCCCGCGCCCACAGCCGATACCTTCCAGCTCACCAACTCCACATCGGAGATACCGATGTCGTCCCGAACGTCGACCACTACGGGAAGACGGAGCTTCGAGCCGAGGGCCCGATCCCCCTCCGGGTCTAGAATCCGCACATCCGCCGGGCCGTCACGTAGGACGCGTATCTCGAGAGCGGGAGGAAGGACCAGACCTGTCGTTCGACCGGCCGCGATGATTCCCCAACGCCACTCGCCACTCAGCCAGGGCCGGAAACTTCCATCAAAGTCCTCGCCGTCGACGGCGAATGAAACGGCCGAGTCACCGGCCCGATCGCCGGGCGGCGCCAGCGTGACCGCGCTCAGAGGACCGTTCGCCGACCCCCAGGCATGCACTGTCGTGCCCTCCGGAATCGCGACGATGGAGAAAGGGCGATCCAGGCGCTCGGAGGGCCGGCCGAGGTAAGCCGGATAGCTGAGCTTCAGCGCGAGCTCTCTCAGAAGCAGCGGATCCATGGGAGATACTTCTACGATCTCGCTTGCCCGGCCGGCCCTATCCTCTGCCCACAAACGCGTTCGGGCTCGGATCGGCTCACTTCGGACCTCGGCCACTCCGCTGAACGGGTCGACCGACAGCTCACGCGAGCGTGGCGGCTCGCCGGTCGCGTGCTGGAACAAGATCACGCGAGAGCGACCCTGAGCGGATATGCGCAACGCTACCGCCTCTCCTCGCGGGACGCTCGCGGGCGCGAGCACGCGTAGCTCCGAGACCGGCACCGAAGCGAGCGCCCGCCACGGCGCCACCCAGAGACGGGCTGCCTGCGCCGTCGGGACGGGTCGGACAAGCGCCGACAGCACGACCAGCCCGATCGCGGTCGAAGCCGCGACCGTGCCGATGACGGCAGCTCGACGCCAGCGCGCGCTGCTGCCCGGGAACAGCTCGGAGGGCGATCGACCGGAGACCCGGCTGGACACGCTCTGGCGATGAGCGATGACCAGCTCCTCGGACTCGCCCGGCTTCGCGGGGCCGAGCTCGAGAGCGGCCCGAAGCTCTCCGTCACACAGCCCGGTCGCTATCTCGGCCTCCGGCGTGAGAGCATCGAGGCTCAGCTCGGTCCTCGCCTTCCGCCCGACCCGGTAGAGAACGACGACGAGTCCGGCCAACCCGGTCACCAGGAGGAGCGCCGCCGGAAGCCGCACTCCCGCTCCGGCCGGCGTGAGCGTCGCGAGAAGGAAGGCGGTACCTACGGTCGCCAACCCCATCCCGGCCGCGACGAACCTTGCCAGACGGCGCAAGCCGCACGCGCCGGACCGCACGCCGGCCAGTTCGGCCCCGGTCTGCCGATCTACCATGCCGCTCTCACTGCGCGACCCCCGTTCTCCACACGTCAGGACCGGTCCTCGGCCCGACCGAAACGCAGCCCGTACTCGTACGCGACGTTACGCGGTACACCAAAGGCTTCCGCCAGCTTCGCCGCGATGTCGCGAGTACTCAGGCCCCGTTCTCCCAGCCGGCGGGCCTCTCGTTCGAGCTCTTCGGCCAGGTCCTCCCAGCCCCCCGGCTCCGTCGCGGCCTCCAGCACGAGGGTGATCTCGCCCCTGGTCGCTTCCGCGAACTCAGGCGCGAGTTCCGAGATGGTGCCTCGCCGAATCGTCTCGTGGAGCTTCGTGAGCTCCCGACAGATCACGCAGCAGCGTTCACCGAGGCCGGCGGCGGCGAGCTCGCCCAGGAGGCCTCCGATCCTCTTGGGTGACTCGAACGCCACCACGGTCATCGGCAAGCCCGCCAGAAGCTGGATCCAGGCCGCCCTCTCGGGTCTCCGGCGAGGCGGGAAACCGAGGAAGGCGAAGCGGTCTCCTTCGAGGCCCGCCGCCGCCAGTGCGGCCGTGACCGCTGAAGCGCCGGGAACCGGAACGACCCGGCCGTCCTTCTCGAGCACCATCCGGACCAGACGCAATCCCGGATCGGAAACCACCGGCGTGCCGGCATCGGAGACGAGCGCGCAGCTTCCGCCGCTCTCGAGAATATCCAGGATCTCCGGGATCCGGGATGCCTCGTTGTGTTCGTGAAGCGAGCGTAACGTAGCTCCCGAGCCGAGCCAGGCGAGGAGCCGGCCGGTACGCCGCGTATCTTCGGCGTAGACGACGTCGACTCCACACAGAACCTGGCGGGCCCGTTCCGTGATGTCCGCACGGTTTCCGATCGGGGTACTGACCACGAACAGAGCGTTATCCATACCTACAACAACGCCTCCCGCTCCGCGTTTGGGAACAGGGAGGCGTTGACCTCGATAGAGAGCCCGTCTGGTGAGGACCCGGCCTCGCCCTTAAAGGGCCGGCGCCCGCGGTGAGCTCTCAGCTGTGCTGTTCGATCTTCCGCTCGAGCACTGCCTTCGGCACCGCCCCCACGACCGTGTCGACGTGGCGGCCGTCCTTGAAGAACAGGATGCTGGGAATCGAGCGCACGGCAAACTTCATGGCCGTCTTCTGGTTCTCGTCGACATCCAGCTTCCCGACCTTGATAGAGTCGGTGTTCTCTTGCGCCAGCTCTTCGACGATCGGGGCCACCATTCGGCAGGGCCCGCACCATGCGGCCCAGAAGTCGATCATCGCGAGGCCCTCGTGGGACTCTATTTCGGTCGCGAAGTTGTCGTCCGTGATCGTGACCAGCTTGGTATCCGTTGTCATTATCTCTCCACTCGTCATCTCGGTAGAAAAACGCGGGTCGCCGGCGTACTATCCCTCTCGCTTGAGAGTCACGATGGACGCTGGTGGTAACGTCCGTTCCCGCCAGCCGATCGATGGTCCCCGCAACCGAGCCAAGAGGCGTGCCCAAGATCGATCACCTCGGAATCGCGGTCAACTCCCTGGAAGCCTCGATACCCTTGTACGCGGCGTTGTTGGGAGAGAACCCGGCGGGGCGCGAGGAGGTTCCGTCGGAAGGCGTGAGGGTTGCGTTCTTCGGCCGTGGAGGCGGCCGGGTGGAGCTTCTCGAGCCGACGCGGGATGACTCGCCGGTCGCCGTCTTTCTGGATCGGCGGGGTCCGGGCCTCCATCACGTCTGTCTCAGCGTCGCCGACCTGGACGAGGCCGTCCTTCGTGCGGAGGAGACCGGCGCCACCCTGGTTCCACCCGGCATTCGAAGCGGGGCAGAGGGACGACGGGTCGCCTTTCTCCACCCTCGGACGGCGGGAGGCGTCCTCATCGAGCTCGTGGAGTCCGAGCTCTGATCCGCCCAACAGGCTTTTGGCTGTCAGCCCTCACCGACGAGGGAATCCACGCCCAGCTGCTCGACGTACCAGCGTCCATCGGCCACCACGACGGTGATCGGGACGTTGGCGTTGCCGTATCGGGTCCCGATGATCGTCGCCACGAACCCTCGTTGATCTTCCCGCATGTAGCCGAGTTCGAGGGGCCGGAGAGAGTAGGCCTGGTGGAGTAGCATCCCGGAGAGGACGACCATCCGCTGCTCCACCTCCTGGACCCCCCACTGGTTCTCGGCGGGGCCTCCGTTCGTGCCGAACACCCGGCGCATCCGGCCGTAATCCTGCGCCTGCGCCGCGTCGAGGAAGGAGCGCACAGCCTCTTCGGCGCTTGCCGCGCCGTATACGGCGCTTGACGTCTGCCCGGTCGGAGTGGTGCCTGCGCTCGACTTCGAGGACGCGCACCCCGGAAGCCAGATCGCCAGGCTCGGGCCAGCGAGGATGAGCGCCGCCAGCCATAGCTTCCGTCCCCCGATTCCGATCACCGTCATGCTTCGCAATTAGCGCCGGCGAGCCCCCTGGGTCAAGCGGACCCCGCGCCACCCTCGGCGGGAACCCGAGCCGCGGTGCCCTCCCGGTCGAATGCCAGCCCCTCACCGCCCGGAGCCACGTCTGCCCGCACGCTGTCTCCATCCCCGAACGTCCCCTCCAAGAATGCCATCGCCAGCGGATCCGAGACGAGCCTCTGGATCGCGCGCTTGATCGGTCGAGCCCCGAAGGCCGGATCGTAGCCTTCGTCCGCGATCCGCCGCCGGGCCTCGGGGGTCACCTCGAGCTTGACCTCGCGCTCGGCGAGGGTGCGTTGCAGGCGTGCGAGCTGCAGGTCCACGATCGACCCCAGGTCCTCGCGGCTCAGCGGCTTGAATACGAGGACGTCATCGACCCGGTTGAGGAACTCGGGCTTGAAGTGCTCGTGCAGGGCTTGGCGCACCTCCTCCTCGATCGCTCTCCATTCCCGTCCCGCTTCCGTCTGAAGCAGGATTCTGGCGCTCCCGATGTTGCTCGTCATGATCAGGACGGTGTTGCGGAAGTCGACCGTGCGTCCCTGGCCGTCCGTGAGTCGGCCGTCGTCGAGGATCTGGAGGAGGACGTTGAACACCTCGGGATGGGCCTTCTCGATCTCGTCGAACAGCACGACGCTGTAGGGTCGTCGCCGGACCTGCTCGGTGAGCTGACCGCCCTGCTCGTAGCCGATATACCCCGGCGGCGCTCCGATGAGACGCGAGACGGCGTGACGCTCCATGTACTCGGACATGTCTATTCGCACCATCGCGTCCTCGTCGTCGAACAGGAACTCGGCCAGGGCCCGGGCGGTCTCCGTCTTCCCGACGCCGGTCGGCCCGAGGAAGATGAAGCTGCCGATCGGCCGATTCGGGTCCTGCAATCCGGCCCGGCTGCGCCGCACCGCGTTCGAGACCGCCGTGATCGCCTCCTCCTGATCCACGACCCGCCGGTGCAGGTGTTCCTCGAGATGGGTGAGACGCTGCTTCTCGTCCTCCATCATCCGCGAAACAGGGATGCCGGTCCACGAGGAGACGACCTCCGCCACATCCTCCGGCGTCACCTCCTCCTTGAGGTAGCTGCCGGACGCCTGCAGTTCGGCCAGCTTGACCTCGGCGATCTCCAGATCCTCCCGGAGCTTGGGGACCTGCCCGTAGGAGATCTCGGCGGCGCGCGCCAGATCGCCGGCGCGCGTGGCCTGCTCGGCTCCGAGGTTCGCCTCCTCGATCTGCCGCATTATCCGGTGGACCGCCTCGATCGCTTCCTTCTCGGTGATCCAGCGGGACTTCATGCCCGCCAGACGCTCCCTGAGCTCGGAGAGATCGCCCTCCAGGAGCTCCAGGCGGTCGCGGCTGCGCGGATCCGTCTCGTCCCGCAGCGCTTCCCGTTCGATCTCGAGCTGTGTAACGCGGCGTTCCACGTCGTCGATCTCGGCCGGCATCGAGTCGATCTGTATGCGAAGGCGCGACGCCGCTTCATCGATGAGATCGATCGCCTTGTCGGGAAGGAAGCGGTCGCCGATGTACCGGTCCGAAAGACGGGCGGCTGCCACGAGCGCCGGGTCCGTGATTCGGACTCCATGGTGAACCTCGTAGCGTTCCTTGAGCCCCCGGAGGATGGCGATTGTCTCCTCGAGGGCCGGCTCGCCGACGAGCACCGGCTGGAAGCGGCGCTCGAGCGCCGGGTCCTTCTCGATATGCTGACGGTACTCGTCCAACGTCGTCGCCCCGATCATCCGCAGCTCCCCGCGGGCTAGAGCCGGCTTCAGCATATTGCTGGCGTCCACCGCCCCTTCGGCCGCGCCGGCGCCCACCATCGTGTGGAGCTCGTCCAGAAACAGGACGTATTTTCCGCCGGACTCGGTGATCTCCTTCAGGGCGGCCTTCAGGCGCTCCTCGAACTCGCCGCGGTACTTGGCTCCGGCCAGCATCGCGGCGATATCGAGCTGGATGAGCCGCTTGTCCCGTAGCGACTCCGGCACGTCTCCCGCCACCATCCGCTGCGCCAACCCTTCCACGATCGCCGTCTTCCCGACTCCTGGATCACCGATGAGCACCGGGTTGTTCTTCGTGCGGCGCGACAACACCTGCATGACCCGACGGATCTCCGTGTCCCGCCCGATCACCGGATCCAGCTTGCCGGCGCGGGCCTGCTCGGTGAGATCCACTCCGTAGCGCTCCAGAGCCTGGTATTTCCCCTCCGGGTCCTGGTCGGTCACGTGATGCGGGCCCCGCACTTCCTCGATGGCTGCGCGCAACGCGTTCTGCTTCGCGCCCTGATCCGCGAGCAACTCACGCGTGCTGCTCGCCGCCTTGCCCGCCAGCGCGAGGAGCAGGTGCTCGCTGGAGACGTAGAGGTCGTCCATCGCCCGTGCGGCGCCGTCTGCATCGTCCAGAACCCGCCCGAGCTCCCGGCTGGCCGCGGGTGCGGCGCCCGTCTGGGTCGGCAGTCGCGCCAAACGTCCGCGGAGCTCTCCCTCGAGACCCAGGACGTCCACCCCCGTCTTCGCCAGAATAGGACCCACGACGCCGCCCTCCTGGGCGAGCAAAGCCTCCAGGAGGTGGAGGTCCTCTACGGCGGGGTTGCCCGCCGCCCGCGCCCTGGACGCGGCATCCTGCAGCGCCTCCGCCGCCCTTACCGTCAGCCTGTCAGCAGGTATCATACGTTCTCCGACTCCTATATCCGTATTATGTATCTATGCTTACATACAACCATATGATGTGTTCTGTGATGCTGTGCCGGGTCAGTCTTCGATCTCGACATGGGTCCGCTCCGCTTCGCGTCGCCGAGGCAACACGAGCTTCAGAACACCGCTCTCGAGCTTGGCGCGAATCTTGGTCTGATCCACGTCGCTCGGCATGTGGATCTCGCGCCGGAAGCGGCCGTAGTCGCGCCCCGATCCGAGCACCTCGCTCTCCTCCGGCAGCTCCGGCCGCCGCCGCTCACCCGCGATCGTCAGGTCATCTCCGACCGTGGTGACGTCTAGATCGGACTTCTCGACGCCCGGCAAGTCCAAGAACACCCAGTAGCCTTCGCCGGGTACCCGGATCAGGTCGTGCCGTGGATAGCGCCCGCCGACCGAGGGAATGTTGCGGATGCTCCCGAGGATGTCTCCGACGACATCCTGAAACTCGGACAGGCCTTTCTCCCACACGTCCCGCCTCTCCCGCCTCGATCGAACGCCGTCTTCGGAGCTCACGCCTTCGCCGGCCGATGACTCCTTCGTGTCAGATTCCGGCTGTGAAGCCGTCGGCTCGCCCTCCGGCTGCTCCGCGTGCACGGAGGCTTTCTGCCCCTGCTCGTTCCCCTCACTATCGTCGTGCTCCGACATGGTGCCTCCCTCTCTGGTGAGATGATTCCACGAGGAAGGGGGCAAGGCCCGTGCCCGTGAAGGCCCGCCATTCCTGCCGATAAGCGGTTTTCGCACGCCAACAAGGCGCGAACGAACGGCCGTGCATCGAGGTCGCTGCCATGCCGGCAGAAACCAGCTCGTCAGCGGAGACTGGGACCGTAGAGAAGCGAGTTGGTGAACGGGACGAAGGCGGAGCGCCAGAAGAGGCGGAACAGGGGATCATCGGCGAAGAGAACGACTCGACCCTCGCCGATCGCACGAGTTGCGAGCCACGACGAGCCGGCAACCTTGTCCAGCTTTCGCTCGCCGATGACGCCACTCACCTCGCTCACGTCCAGCGGGAAGTGGATTACGGCCTCGGAGCGATCGTCCGGTTCGAACGAGAGATCCGTACGGTGAAGCACGAAGTAAGGACCGTCAGGGGTTCCCGCGGCCGTTCCCCAAGCCAACGGGTGCTCCGGGTCCGCACGGGCCGGTAGGATCACGCCGGTCACGGCATCCTCCCACCGTTCGCTGCGCCGTTCTTCCCGAGTGCGGAGAGCGCGGCGCAGCCGCTCGGCGTCGGAGACGGACGTGGTGTCCTCCTGCCGAACGGCGAGATCGGCAATCGCGCCGGCCGTCCAGCGCGCGGCTTCCCCCATCGCCACGAGGGTCCCCCCACTCTTTACCCACTCGGCGAGAAGGTCGCGGCTTTGCTCGTATACGGAAGAGCGGGCCGGTGGGGCCACAACGACATCGTAGCGTGCGAGCTGCCGGGCCGTGAGGCGGTCGGTGGGAAGCGGGTCGAAAGGGATCGCGAGGCCACGCTCGAGTAGGTACCAGACCTGCCCGTAAGACGTCGGCGAGATCCCATCGCCCATCAGCACGGCGATGCGGCTCGCTTCGAGCGGCAAAGAGCGGTCGCTTCCAAGGTCGAGACCGGAGGTGGAGCGGCCGCTGGTCGCCGGCGTGGCCATCCGGGTCAGCCCCGCCGTGCGCATCCGTGCCTCCGTCGAATCGTCCGATGGGAGAAAGACGGTGCCGGGCGGCCAGCGCCGCCCCTCTGCCTCGAAACCCTCCTCCAGCGCGTACGCCCTTCCCCCGACTGCCGCGTAGCTGTGAAGGGGCCCGGCAGCGGCGAATCCCGGGGGCACCAGATAGCCGTACACGGGTTGCAGGGGTCCGACCGCAACCTCCGAAAGGAGTCCTGATGTCACCGGCTCGAAGACCGATGCGTCGAGCCCCGTGGCGGTGTGTGCCTCCACGCCGAACGCATAGGGTAGAGACCAGGCCGTGATGTCGTAGGTGTACTCGACGCCGGTGCCGTCGAACGGCGTCTCCGCCTGGAGGAGCGTGCGCGCCAGCCGGCTGCGGGGCTGTCTCCTCGGCACCCTGTAGGTCCCAGCCGGAAACTCCGTCCGCTCCGCGTATCCGAAATAGGGGGATGCGGTGGCGCCGAACGAGCGTGACCCTCTCTCGACCACGATTCCCTGGTTCAAGAGCAGCGCCACGAGGTCGTCGACCGCTTCGGGGTTGTCGGCCGGCACCAGGAGGAAGTCGCCCTCTCCCCCGTCGTCCCGGTGGAACGCCGCATAGTTCTCGAGAAGCTCCGTCTTGCGCGCGGCCGCGGCCCGCAACGTGGCCAGTCCGGCGATCCGGTGATGCGCGAGACGATCCGCCAGCGTGAGTACCGTACCGTCGGGACGACGAACCGCCAGGCCCGCGCGCCGGCTGCCCGCCTGCTCGTAGGTCATGCCTATCGCCCCGGTGAGGCTGGACCAGCTGTCTCCGTAGCCAGGGTAGAAGAGATCGAAGGTCTGCTCCGTATAGTACAGCCATCGTCTTCGGTCGAACTCATGGGCGTTGGCTTGGCCGAAGTACTCTCCCCATTCCGAGGTGGACGGTGGATAGACCGGGTTCACCGGCTCCGCCGGGGGAAAGAAGAAGTAGGAGCTCGTGTAGGACATCTCATGGAAGTCCACGAGCACCTGGGGGTTCCAGCGCGCGTACTGGGCGAGGCGGGCCCGGGTCTCCGGTTGGACGGCCCACGCCCAATCCCGGTTCAGGTCGAACAGATAGTGGTTGTATCGACCTCCCGGCCACGGGGGCGCGTGCTCGTAGGCGTCCGCGTACCGGTTGGGCGGATCCGTTTTCGCGCCACGGTACCACTGCACGTACCTATCCCGGCCGTCGGGATTCAGCATCGGGTCGATCAGGACCACGAGGGAGTCCAGGATTCCGGCCGCCTCGCTCGCCGCCCCGGCTATATCGTACGCGGTCCATAGCGCGGCCTCGGTCGAGGAGGCCTCGTCGCCGTGCACCCCGTAGGCCAGCCAGGCCACGGCGGGCGTCTCGCGGGCGATCTCCGCGGCGTGGAAATCCGACAGCCCCGGATCCCGAAGCTCGTCGATGCGCGCCCGTATCTGATCGAGGACGTCCATTCGATCCTCGCGGGCCAGCACCAGCAGGATGAGCGGGCGACCCTCGGGCGTCTCTCCATAACGCACGAGTTGTACGCGAGGGGAGGCTTCCGAGAGGTGACGGGCATAGCGAAAGACGCCCTGGGTGTCGGTGAAGCGTGCTCCCGGGCCGTACCCGAGGACATCGGCGGGAGAAGGGATCTCCTGAGCTCGGCCGTGGGTCGCGCCCAGAGCGAGAAGAACCCCGAAGACCAAAGTCAATCGGCCCATCACGACTCATTCCTCACGGTAAGAGAGAAAGCCGTCCTGGTGCAGGTAGCGCACGAAGTGCCCGAGCCGCTCCTCGACCGGCTCTATCGATTCACCAAACCGTGCCCGGAGGACGGCACACGTCTCCCCTACCGTCGTCTCGCCGTCGAAGCATTTCCACGAACAGCTGCCGATGTCGTCGAGACGTATTCGCCTCGCCGCCATGGCGTACGAGAGGCGATCCCCCAGACCTCGGAGGCCGCCGCGGCTGGGCGGCGGCCGCTCAAGCACCACCCAGCCGTCGATATCCTTCCACACGGCCTCTCGGACCGGGGTGAGGTCCAACAGATTGACGTCCCCGAGCTGCTCCGTTCCGCGCCTCGGGGCTGCTCGACCGCTCGCCGCGACGCGCGGCCTGCGCAAGGTCTATTCGACGTCCATCCCGCCAACGCGGACCCGTTTCAGCGGTAGCCACACCAGCAGGTAAAAGACGATCGGGAACGCGATCAGGCTGATCCAGAAGTTGGGCTCCCAACCGGGCGTAACGGCGTCCTTGAGCCGCAGCAGGAAGGGGACGAAGTCGCCGCCCAGCAGCAGGAACGCGAGCACGACCGCCATCAGGGACTCGCCCGCGATGAACCCCGAAGAGAGCAGCACGCCGGTGTTCACGGCCCGGGACTTCTCCTCTTCCTTTAGCTTCCGCCGGTCCGCGATCTTCTCGAACGCCCACCGGATTACTCCACCGACGAAGATCGCCGCCGTCGAGTAGAACGGCAGGTACATGCCGACGGCGATCAGCATCGGCGAAGGCGCGTTAATGAGGATCAGGCCGACGGCGAAAAGCATCCCGACGATGACCAGGGGCCAGGCCATCTGTCCCCCCACGATCCCGTTGGCCATGAGAGCCATCAGGCCCGCCTGAGGCGCCGGCAACTCGGCCGATCCGATCGTGTAGGCGTTGTGCAGCGCCATGAGGGCGAAGGCCAGCACCATCGCGGCGACGATCACGCCGACGATTTCGCCGATCTGCATCCGCCACGGGGTTCCGCCGAGGATGTGACCGACCTTCAGATCCTGCATCATGTCGCCGGCCACGCCGGAGGCGCAGCAAACGACCCCGGCCACTCCGAGCACGCCCGCCACTCCCTGTATGCTGTGCACGCCCATGAAAACCATGAGCACGGCGGCAATGAGCAGCGAGCTCAGCGTCAGACCGGAGATCGGGTTGTTCGAGCTGCCGATCAGCCCGACCAGGTAGCCGGCCACGGCGGCGAACAGAAAGCCGAGGACGACCATAACCGCCGTGAGCACGAGCGCTCCGCCGACCGACTCGGTGAAGAAGTAGTAGAGAAAGAAGGTGACGACGGCCATCACCCCGACGGCCACGAACACCTTGCGCAGATCGAGGTCTAGCTCCGTGCGCGGCGCCCTACCCTCGGCTCCGCTGACGTTGATGTCGCGAAGCGCCTTCCGGATGCCCGAGATGAGCGCGTCCTTGAGGCTATACAGCGTATAGAACGCCGCGACGATCATCGTGCCGACGGCGAGCGGGCGGATCTGCTTCGACCACACTTCGTTGGCCAGATCGGCGAACGGCGCCGCCGCCGCCGGCCCCGTGGCGAAGGCGGGATTGAGGAAAACGGCGAGAGGGACGAGCAGCAGCCAGCCCATCACCGCGCCGCTGAACAGGACAGCGGCGACGCGGGGGCCGACGATGTAGCCCACGCCCATGAGCGCCGGCGAGGCCGACGGCGTGGCTACCAGGAGCCCGCCGGTATACTCGATCCTCTCGCCGAGCACCTCCATCTGAGAGCGGCCGAACTGAAATACCGCCTCCGTGCGCTCGTGCATGAGCTGGATGCCGTTCGAGTTCTTGAACAGCTCCCACACGCCGGCGAGGCCCATCGCCGCGAACACGTACTTGGCACCCGTATCACCGCCCTGTCCGGCCTTTACGATCTCGGACGCGGCGACCGACTCCGGAAACGGCAAGTCCGCCTCGACGACCAGGGTCCGCCTGAGCATGATCACGAAGAGCACGCCGAGCACGCCGCCGACGAGCATGATCATCGTGCTCTCCCAGTAGCGTAGTTCCTCCCACGCTCCCGCGATGATGAAGGCCGGTAGCGTAAAGATCGCGCCCGCCACGAGCGCCTCGCCCACGGAAGCCGTGGTGCGGGCGATGTTCTCCTCCAGGATTGTCCCGCGAAGAGGCCGAAGCGCGGCCATCGCCACGACGGCGGCCGGGAAGGTGGCGGCTACCGTAAGCCCTGCCTTCATACCGATATAGGCGTTCGCCGCTCCGAGTACCACGGCCATGAGGACGCCGAGAAACAACGCCTTGAAGGTGAGCTCGGCCATGCTGGTGTCGGCCGGGACGTAGGGCCGGTCGCTCCGATCGCTCATCCGCTTTCCTCCGGTCGGGAGTCCACCGTTTGCATCCGTCCAGATCGCCGCCTAGCGGCGGAAACACCGGATCCCGCGAACTCATGGACGGTTGCGCCATCTGGCGATATCGTGGGGCAAGCTGTCACCCCCTGGTGGGAAACGCCAGAGAGCATAGGGTGGCGGCGGAGCACGACGAGACATGAACCGTGAAGGAGGTCACGGATGTCGTTCATAGCGGAATGGGAACCGCGCGTCCTGTGGGCGCACTTCGACGAAATCCTCAAGATCCCGCGCGCCTCGAAGCACGAGGGTCGAATCCGCGAGTACGTCCTCGGGGTCGCCGAGCGCAACGGTCTCGAGTCGAAAGTGGACGCGAGCGGGAACGTGGTGATCCGCAAGCCGGGCTCGGCCGGCCACGAGGATTCGGCCGCCACCATCCTTCAGTCTCACCTGGATATGGTGCAGGAGAAGAACTCCGACGTGGAGCACGACTTCGAGACGGACGCCATCAAACCGGTCGAGGACGGCGCCTACCTCAAGGCGGACGGGACAACCCTCGGATCAGACAACGGCATCGGCGTAGCCGCGATGTTGGCGCTCGTGGAAGACCAGGAGGTCGAGCACGGCCCGCTGGAGTTCCTGTTCACCGTGGACGAGGAGACGGGACTGACGGGCGCGGCCGGTCTTGCGGATGACATGCTGCTCGGCCGTCGGCTCCTCAACCTCGACTCAGAGGAGGAAGGTGTCATCACGATCGGGTGCGCGGGAGGCGGAGACACCCACCTTCATCTGCCGGTGGCGGAAGAAGCCGCCGAGGGCACGGCGATCCACATCGTGATCCAGGGACTCAAGGGCGGCCACTCGGGCGTCGATATCCACCTTCAGAGGACCAACGCCATCAAGGCACTGGCGCGAGCCCTGTACGCAGCGTGGCTCGTGGAGCCGTTCCGGGTGGCCGCCCTGAGTGGTGGCAACGCTCACAACGCGATACCCCGCGAGGCGTCGGCGACGGTCGTGCTTGGCGGCGCCGACGGAGCTGTGTCTCGGTTCCGAAGCCGGCTGGAAGAGGAGCTCGAAGCGATTGCTCATGAGTCGAGCACCGTGGATCCCGGCATGACCTTTCAGGTCACGGATGCGAGCACTCCTTCCGAGGTTTGGGACGAGACCACGACCGGCCGCGCTCTGGCGCTTCTCAACACCCTGCCGCACGGGGTCATGCGGATGAGCCCGGACATCCCGGGCCTTGTCGAGACGAGCACCAACCTGGCCGTGGCCGCGCGACGCGACGGGGAGCTCGACATCCTGCTCAGCAGCCGCAGCTCGGTGGCTTCGGCACTTCGCGCGCTGAGGCGGCGAATCTTGTCGGCAGGGTCGCTGGCGGACGCCGTCGTCGAGGAGGAGGACGCGTATCCGGGCTGGGAACCGAACGTCAGCTCGAGCCTGCTCGGCGTGGTCAAAGAGGTCTACGCGGAGCACCTGGGCGAACCCGAGGTCGGCGCCGTCCACGCCGGACTCGAGTGTGGGATCATCGGTGAGAAGTACGACGGCATGGACATGGTATCGTTCGGACCCCAAATCGAGTTTCCCCACTCGCCCGACGAGCGGGTGAAGATCGATTCGGTGGAGAGCTTTTACACGGTGCTCCGGGCCGTCCTTGAGCGTCTCGCCTGAGCGCCGATCGGGTGTTGGCTGGTCCTTCGCCGGTACGGCCGCCGTGTTGTTGCTGCTTCCGGCCACCGTGCCCGGGTGCTCCGGAGCACCCGAGGAGGACCGTGTGGTCAACGACTCCGTGTACGTCGAGATCATGACCCGGTTGGTTCTCGTGAAAGACTCGATGATGTCGATCAACCTCCCTTACTGGTCGCAACAATCCGAGCTGGACTCTCTCGAGAAGGTGATCGCTTCGGAGACGGGCGTGACGGCGGAGGATCTGTTCGAGTTCGCGGTCGTTGCCGGACGCGATCCCCTGAGAATGGGCCAGCTGTGGGAAGTGATCCGGCAGCGAGTGGACTCCATTCGCCCGCCGGACGAGGAGGAGACGGAGGCCGGGCAGGCGCCGGCACGTGGCGGCACCAGGCGCCGGCCTTCGGGCCAGTCCACGGACTCGCCCGAGTGAACCACCGAACCGACGTGTCCGAGGGCGCGCTCTCCTCCCCCGGTATTCCGTTGGAGCCGAAAGCCGCGGAGCCAGCCCCAAGCAACTGGGTGTCTGGATGGCTCCAGCGAGTCGGCCGGAAGGTGCTGGCAGCCGTTCAACACGCCGGCCACTTCGGGATACTCCTGGTCGCTACGCTCGCGGCCCTGCCACAAGTACGACGCTACTGGCCGGCGGCCGTGGGACACGCGAAGCGTATCGGTGTGGATGGCATCGTGCTCGTCGTCGTCGTCGGCGGCCTCAGCGGCTCGCTGCTCGCGCAGCAGACGGGCTACCAGCTGTCGAACGCTCTGCCGATGTCCCTTGTCGGCAGTGGCGTGGTCGCCGGCATGCTGACGGAGCTCGGTCCGGTTCTGACGGCGATCGTCATCGCCGGGCGTACGGGAGCGGGAATCGGTGCCGAGCTGGGCACAATGAAGGTCACGGATCAGATCGACGCGTTGGTCACCCTCGGCCGGGACCCGGTCGTGGAGCTGGTGGCGCCGCGCGTATTGGGCGGGATCATCGCGCTGGTACCGCTGGTGATCATCGCGAACTTCGTCGGGGTGTTCGCCGGTTGGTTCACAGCCGTGTCGCTGCTGCCGATGACGACCGCCGAGTACGTGCAGGGCGCCCGTGGCTACTACCATTCCGCCGCCCTGATCTTCTCCCTGGTCAAGGCACCGATCTTCGGCTTCACGATCACGTTCGTGGCCTGCTATGTCGGACTCAGGGCGGAAGGTGGGGCTGCCGGAGTCGGCCGTACGGCCACGGCAGCCGTCGTGGCGATCATCGTAGCGATCATGGTGCTGGACGTGATCCTCGCTCCAGTGTATAACGCGGTCGCATGATCGAGATCCGCGATCTCAGGAAGAACCTGGGTGGCAACCAGGTGCTCGACGGCGTCAACCTCTTGGTGGACGAGGGCGAGTGCGTCGTGGTGATGGGTCCGTCGGGAACGGGTAAGAGTGTGCTGCTGAAGCACATCGTCGGGCTCTTCGACCCTGACGAGGGGGATGTGCTGGTGGACGGTGTCTCCGTCTCACGGGCGGACGGCCGGACGATCAAGCGGATTCGCTCCCGCATCAGCTATGTGTTCCAGAACTCGGCGCTGTTCGATTCGCTGACCGTCGAGGGCAACATCCTGCTCGGGCTTCCAGAAGACCACTGCAAGCGGCCGGATGTGGACTGCAGCCGGCTGGTGCGCGAAGCGCTCGAACACGTCAACCTCGGCCCGGAGGTGCTTCCGCTCCTCCCGGCCGAGCTCTCGGGTGGCATGCAGAAGCGCGTCGCTTTGGCGCGAGCGGTGGTGGGACGCCAGCCGTACATCCTCTACGACGAACCGACGACGGGCCTCGACCCGCTCAACGCCTCGAACATCAACGAGCTCATCGCGCGACTCAAGAGAGAGATCGGGAGCACCAGCATGATCGTCACCCACGACGTGGATTCCGCGTTCTACCTCGCCGACCGGATCGCCGTGCTCAGCGACGGGGTGATCCAGTCGATCGGAACGCCGGAGGAGCTCAGGACGAGTCCGGATCCACGCGTCCAGCGCTTCCTGGACCCTGCTGCAGCCTATGAGGGAGTGGTGTGAGAGACCCGGGCCTTCGCTCCAACCGCGCGATGGAGCTCCGCGTCGGCGTTCTCGTGCTCGTCTCGGCCGTGCTGCTCGTCTGGGGCGTGTTCTGGCTCAGCGACAAGGAGATCGGGGGCGGCGGGCTGGAGATCTACGCGATTGCCGCGGACGCCCAGCAGATCACCGACGGGGCGCGTGTCTACATGCGGGGAGTGGATGTGGGCGCGGTACGCGGGGTGGAGCTACAGGAGGACCAGGTCGTCCTGCGGCTGGAGGTTCGCTACGCCGATCCCCTTCCGGATGACACCCGCGGTCTGATCCGACCGGCGGGTTTTCTCGGCAACCAGATGATCGTGCTGCTGCCCGGTGTTTCGCGCACCGCGCTGGCCAACGGAGACTCGATCTCACTCTCCGTCGGGGCCGAGATCTCGACGATCGCTGGCGAGCTGGGCGACAAAGCGGACGACTTGCTCGTCCGAGCCGCCGCGATCTTTTCCGACCAGACGATCGCCGACATCCAGACCACGTCCTCGGCCGTCGCGGGCGCGATGACCGAGCTTCAGCGACTGATGGAGGATCAGAGCGGCACGATCGGCGAGCTTGTGGTCAACCTGAACGCAGTCTCCGCGCAGCTCAAGTCGGCCACCGAGGGCACCGACCTGGAGGCGACGGTCGCGCGGATCGACTCGATCACGACGCGGCTCGAGAGCGCCTCGGCCGGTCTCGACTCCACGAGCCACTCACTCGCCTCGATCACGCGCAAGATGGATGAGGGCGAGGGCACGCTGGGACTGCTGGTAAACGACGAGGGGCTCTACGTGAAGATCTCGGCCGCCATGGAAAACATCCAGGCGGCCACCGAAGAGATCGCCCTCTTAACGAAGGACATCAGGCAGCGACCGGACCGCTACCTGAAGGGGCTGAAGTTCGAGGCCTTCTAGCGCACCGGCTCGAAAGCCGCACTGGGGTTCGGGCGCCGATCCATTCAGAGGCCCGTCGGGCGGTCCAGGAAGATCGACTCCAGGTCGAATGCCTCGGCCAGCTTGGTCGCGAGAGCTCGCACGCCGAAGGTCTCCGTCGCGTAGTGACCGGCGAACACGACGTTCAGGCCCAACTCCATCGCCTCGTGGTAGTGATGGTGCGAGCCCTCACCGGTCACGAAGGTGTCCAGCCCCGCGTCGTGCGCCTGGCGGATCAGCGAGCCTCCTCCTCCCGTCACGATACCGACCCGCCGCACGTGGCCCGGACCGCCGGTGATGACGCGCGGTTCGGGTCCGCAAACCGCACCCAGACGCTCGGTCAGCGTCGTGAGCGGGAGATCTGCCGTCGCCCACACGCCGATCTCCAGTTCCCGGTTCCAGGTCCCGAATCGACCTTCGACGGTCAGATCCAGGGCCTCGGCCAGCAGCACGTTGTTCCCCACATCCGGATGGACGTCCAAGGGCAGGTGGGCGCTGTATAGGGCCAAATCGGCGTCGAACAGGGCGCGAACACGCCGGTAGGTGGGGCCGGTGAGCGGGAGAGGATCTCCCCAGAACAAGCCATGATGGACGAGCAGGAGCTGCGCGTCGGCCTCCGCCGCGGCTTCAATCGTCTCCAGAGTGGCGTCGGTAGCAGAGGCCACGACCCCGATCGGAGAGCGACTCTCGGCTTGGAGGCCGTTGAAGGCGCCCGGATAGTCGGGAACGGCTTCGATCGCCAGATAATTGTCCAGCCACTCGACGATCTCTCGTAGATCGGCCATCGAGCTCGATGCCCTCCTCGTTTCAGGCCGTGTTGCTCGTTACTCCCACTCTATCGTGGCCGGCGGCTTGGAGGAGACGTCGTAGGCAACCCGGTTCACGCCGTCCACCTCGTTGATGATGCGGTTCGAGATTCGGGCGAGGACATCGTGTGGAAACGGGAACCAGTCGGCCGTCATCCCGTCGCGACTCGTGACCGCGCGGAGAACGACGGCGTTCTCGTACGTTCGTGCATCCCCCATCACCCCGACCGAGCGCACCGGCAGGAAGACCGCGAAAGCCTGCCAGATGTCGTCATAGAGCCCGGCCGCACGAATCTCGTCCAAGTAGATCGCATCCGCCTCGCGCAGGACCGCGAGGCGCTCCTCGCTGACTTCGCCGAGCACCCGGACGGCAAGGCCCGGCCCCGGGAACGGATGACGGCCCACCATCTCCTCGGGAAGACCCAGCTCGCGTCCGACCTGACGTACCTCGTCCTTGAACAGTTCGCGCAACGGCTCGATGAGCTCGAACGGCATGTTCGGTCTCAAACCCCCGACGTTGTGGTGGGACTTGATGGTCGCCGACGGACCGCGCACGGAGGTCGACTCGATGACGTCCGGATAGAGAGTCCCCTGCACCAGGTACGTGGCGCCCCCGGCGCGCTGTGCGGCCTCCTCGAACACGTCGATGAACGTGTGCCCGATCAGCACCCGCTTCTCCTCCGGGTCGGTGACGCCGGTGAGACGAGCGAGGAAGGCTTCGGCGGCATCCACGACCTCCAGGTGGATGCCGAAGTGCTCGCCGAAAACGCGCTCCACGGAGGCTCGCTCACCCTTCCTCAGCAGACCGTTGTCCACGAAGATACAGGTGAGCTGGTCCCCGATCGCCCGGTGCACGAGGGCTGCCGCCACCGACGAGTCGACCCCTCCGGAGAGACCGCAAATCACACGATCGTCGCCCGCCTGCTGCCGCACGCTCTCCACCTGGGATTCCACGATGCCGCCGGGCGTCCAATCCCCCGTGCAACCGGCGATCCCGAACACGAAGTTCTCGATGATCTCTTCGCCGCGCGCCGTGTGGGCCACCTCCGGGTGGAACTGGACGCCGTAAATCTGGTGCTCGGCCGAGCGAAAAGCGGCCACCGGCGAGCTACTCGTGCGAGCCAGCACCTCGTATCCGGGCGGCGGCTCGGTCAGATGGTCCCCGTGGCTCATCCACACGGTCGTGGTCTCGCCCGATTCGAAGCCGTCGAACAGACCGTCGGCGGAGGCGATCTCGAGGCTTGCCCGGCCGTACTCGCGTCGCCCCGCCCTCTCGACCTTCGCTCCCGCCAGCTGTCCCAGGAGCTGCATGCCGTAGCAGACCCCGAGGATGGGAACGTCGAGCCCCAACAGCTCTGGCGTGGCCGTGGGCACGTCATCGTCGTACACGCTGGCCGGTCCGCCCGAGAGGACGACGCCGGCCGGTCCCCAGGCCCGAATCCAGTCGGGAGAGCGATCCGGGGGGTGAATCTCGCAGTAGACCCGCTCTTCCCGAATGCGTCGGGCGATCAGTTGAGTATACTGAGAGCCGAAGTCGAGGATGAGGATCCGATCGGACATCAATACGCCTTGGCCCAAAGCGCCTCGTGCTCCGCCGGCTCGCCGCAGCAAACGCAACGCTCCGGCGGCTTCGCGGAGCGGAACTCCGGATCGGGGAGCACCCGAATGGTGGCTTTCGTATCCTCCTTCACCTGCTGCTCACACCTTTCGTCGCCGCACCACCCGGCATAAACGAAGCCGCCCGGCCCTGCCATTCGAGCCTCGAACTCCGTGTAATCGCGAAGACCGCGCACCGAGTTCTCGGCCCGCCGCCCTTCCGCCGCCTGCCGAATCTCGGCCTGGAGGTCGACCAGCATCTCGGGGATGGTGGCCAAGGCCTCCGCATCGCCCATGAACCGCTTGCGGTCGTCGGCGCCCGCTGCCCGACTCACCAGCACGACCTGTGACTTCTCGACGTCCCGCGGACCGATCTCCACCCTCAGCGGCACGCCCCGACGCTCCCAATCGAAATACTTGGCCCCGGGCGTCATGTTCTCGCGATCGTCGACGTGAACCCGCACGCCCCCGGCGAGGCCCTCCCGCAGGCCTTCCGCCTTCCTGAGAACACTTTGACGCTGCTCGTCCGACTTCCAGATCGGAACGATGACGACCTGATGCGGCGCGAGGCGGGGAGGCAGGGAAAGTCCCTGGTCGTCTCCGTGCGTCATGATGAGACCGCCGATCAGCCGCGTCGAAACGCCCCAGGAGGTGCTCCAGACGAACTCGTGCCGGCCTTCCTCCGTCTGGTACTGAACCTCGAACGCCCGAGCGAAGTTCTGGCCCAAATCGTGGCTCGTGCCGGCCTGGAGGGCCTTGTTGTCCTTCATGAGCGCCTCGCAGGCAAAGGTCCGCTCGGCGCCCGCGAAGCGTTCGGACGGGGTCTTCTCACCCGTCACGACGGGCATGGCCATCCATTCCTCCATGAACTCCCGGTACACAGCGAGCATTCGCCGCGCCTCCTCCCGGGCCTCTTCGGCGGTCGCATGGGCCGTGTGACCCTCCTGCCACAGGAACTCGGTCGTGCGCAAGAAGGGTCGCGTGCGTAGCTCCCAGCGCACGACGTTCGCCCATTGGTTCAGGAGAACCGGCAGGTCCCGGTAGGATTGGATCCAGTTGGCCACCACCGGCCAGATAATCGCCTCGGAGGTCGGGCGCACGACGAGCGGCTCCTCCAGCGCCTCGCCGCCCGCATGGGTCACGACGGCCGTCTGCGGCGCGAAACCCTCCACATGCTCTGCTTCGCGGTTGAGCGCCGACTGGGGGAGGAACAATGGGAAGTAGGCGTTCTCGTGCCCCGTTGCCTTGAAGAGTCCGTCCAGCGCCGACTGCATGAGCTCCCATATCGCGTAGCCGTAAGGCTTGATGACCATGCATCCGCGCACGGGAGAATAGTCGACGAGTCCGGCGACCTGGACCACCTCGGTGTACCAGGCCGCGAAGTCCTCCGACTGCGGAGTGAGCCCTCTGTCCTTCGCCACGAGCGCTTACGCTCCGTTCTCTGCCGTGTTCGGCGCCGTGAGCTCCGCGAGCAACTCCTCGACCCCTATCGTACGTTCGTCGCCCGTCGACATCTCTCGCACCGATGCCGTTCCGTCCCGTTGCTCATCGGGTCCGATCACGACCGCCCGGGAGGCTCCGGCCTGATCGGCGGCCCTGAACTGGCGTCCGACGCTTCGGCCCCGGTAATCCATCGCGCCGCTTCGCCCTCGCTCCCTGAGTTGGCGGGCGAGGGCGATCGCCGCCGGCCGCTGCTCCAGCGTCACGTAGACGATGAAGTCATCGATCCGCGCCGAGACTCGGGGCACGAGCCCCTTCTCCTTCAGGAGCTCTCCGAGCACCACGTCCCCGAGGCCGAAACCGAGCGCTGGCAGATCCGGTCCGCCGAGGGCCGCCAGCAGATCATCGTACCGTCCGCCGCCACAGATGGCGCGGAGACCGCTCTTCCCCCACAGCTCGAATACGAGGCCGGTGTAGTATGCCAGTCCTCGGACGAGACGCGGATCGAAGACCACGAACGCCGACAGCCCGTGGTGGCGAATGAGCTCAAAGAATGCGTTCAGTCGCTGGATCGCCGCCGCGACACCGGCAGACGCACCGAACTCTCCCGACAGATCCTCCAGGCTGCACTCCCGAACCGCGAGAACGCGATGAACACCGTCATCATCCAAGCCGAGCTCCGAGAGGCGCTCGGCCAGCCATTCATCGCCCTGTCGCTCAGAACGATCGAGGGCACTGATCGCCTCGAGCATCCGCCCGCCCGGCACCCCGATCTCTTCCAGGATGAGCGTAATCAGCCGACGGTCCGAGACCCGAGCTTCGAAGTCATCGGCGCCGAGGCCGAAATAGCGGAGCACATCCA
>JARRMU010000016.1:0-62421 GCA_037385645.1 Gemmatimonadales bacterium | reverse complement strand
CAACGCACGATCGCGGACTCAGTAATCCACGACGAGAGCCGGGTTTTCTACAAATTATCAAGCCAGTGTCATGATTACACTTATAGGATCAAGCCCGGTTCAATCACCCAAGAGTGTGGGTTGCTTTGGGAAAACGCATCATGATATAGTTGATCGCCTTCAGGAACCACCGCCACCGCCGGTCAGGCCGGGCGGGTCAAGAAAAGCGTCATACTTGTAATTCTTCACTTTTTAGCGATGGAGATGCTTCGCCGCAGGAGGGATACTCGACCCGTTGAACTCGTGGTGAATCTACCGGAAGGGCTGTGGACGAGGTGGAGGAGGTGCGCCAAACGGACCCGGAATTCCTAACTGACATCATCGTTTACGGACTCTGCCGCCGTACCATCTTCGAGGAGCTCCAACGCACCCTCCGAAGCGACGCGGGCTTCGCCGCCAGCCTTTAAGCGGAGGCCGTAGATCACGTAGCGGAGGCGTTCCCGTCCTACCCGGACGGACCGCCTCCCGTGGTCCTCGTCCGGCCGCCAAGCGGTCGGCGGATCCGCCAACTTGACACTCCCGGGGCGTGTGCGCCTATTTCTTACGATGGGTGCAGCCCCCTGAACCCGCGAACTCCGGGAGGACCCGTCCTCTTGAGCCACGATCCGGTCGGTGGCGCTGAACGAGCCGCGGGCCTGAATTCCGGCGACGGAATCGACGAAGTACTTCGGGCGAAGTACCTCGACTTCTGCTCCGCCCGCCTCACCGAGGTGTTTCTATCCCTCTCCGAGGAGAGGATCTACCGACTCGTCGAAGAAGCGGCTCGCGAAGCCAATCTCCAGGTCGGTACTCTGAACTTTCAGACGATGGTCCGCCTGGTCACGAGCAAGCTGGAGCAGAGCGTCCCGCTCCCGGATCTGCAGACGTGGGCGCGCGAATACACCGCCGATCCGAGCCGCTTCGATGAGCACCTCATGGGTCTCTGGAAGGACCTCGTCAGCGGATCGGCCCCGACAGAATCGGAAGAAGACTCCTCGAAGGACTGAGCCCTCATATCGCTCCGTAGGGCCCTCACCCGCACCAACGCCCCGGCCGGACGGATCCCAGGGCCGCGCTTGCTGACTCTTCGGTCCAGTCTATCTTCCACGTTCATGAGAGCCACGTAGCGGCCGAGATACGGAGCCGTTCTGGCAAGCTCGCGACTCCGAGGGAAGCTTTGCGCCTGAATCAAAAAATCGGCCTGATTCTCGTCGCCGCCCTGGCCGTGGCATTCCTGATTCTCTCGTGGCTGGTGGATGCACGGCTGCGCTCCGGCATCGACGCCGCTTCCAGAGACCAGCTACGGGATGCCGCCCAGCTCGTCGTTCACGGTATCGGCCGTCAAGCCTTCTCCGACTCCCTTGCGGATCGCCTTGCCGCCGGTACCGCCATCCGGGTGACATTGATCGGGCGAGATGGGACCGTTCTCGGGGATTCCGAGGTGCCCGCGCAGCGACTCCCCTCCGTGGAGAACCACGCCGATCGGCCGGAGGTACGCTCGGCGCTGGCGGGTCGCGAAGGCGTCGCCTCTCGACCGAGCCAGACCGTGAGCCTTAAGCTGCTATATTTGGCCCTTCCTCACCCACTCGGCGTCGTCCGCGTATCCAGATCGACGGGCGAGCAGACGTCGATCGTCGCGAGGACCAGAGGTATCCTCGCCGTCGGGGCCCTCCTTACGCTCCTGCTCGTGTTCGGCCTCAGTAGGCTGGTCACGAACATGCTGGCCCGCGCCCTCGGGGGGATCCGTGAGACGGCCGAGGCCATCACCGCCGGAGATCTGTCTCGTCGGAGCCGATCGACGGAGCCCGGTGAGCTCGGCGCTCTGAGCCGTTCGATCGACGACATGGCCGACCGTATCGAGACGGTGGTGGCGGACTTTCGGAGAGAAAAGGCCGATCTGGATGCGCTGTTCGAGAGCCTGGAGGACGGGCTGGCCGTACTGGATGACCAGCAGGTCGTGCTGCGGGCCAACCGGGCCTTCAAGGAGATCGTCGGCCGCGGAGACATCGAGGGCGAGCGGCTCACCTCGCTCTTCCGGTCCGCCGAAGTCCGACGCGCGGCGGATGTGGCGATCGCCGGCAACCACGTGGATCTGGAAGCCCAGCGCCGCGAGCGAACGCTGCTCGTGTCCGGACTGCCGCACGGCAACGGTGCCCTGCTCGTGCTAAGGGATCTTACGGCTCTCCGACACTTGGAGGGGGTGAGGCGCGACTTCGTCGCCAACGTCTCACACGAGCTAAAGACACCACTCACGACCGTTATGGGCTTCGCCGAGCCCATCGCCGATGGAAATGTCGGACCTGACGAGGCCAGCGCGTTCGGCCGACGGATCCTGCACGCCGCTCAGCGGATGCGCAGGCTGGTCGATGACCTCCTGGATCTGTCCCGGATCGAGACGGGAAGCTGGCGGCCGGTTCCGGAGGAGTTGGACGTCGGTGCGGCGGTGCGCGAAGTCTGGGCATCGCTCGCGTCCGGCCCGGAGCGCCGAAGAATCCGTCTGGTGATCGAGCCGGAGGAGACGCTGCTCGCGCAGGCTGACGCGGGGGCGTTCCTGCAAATCCTGCGTAACCTCCTGGAGAACGCGGCTCGGTATGCTCCCGACGGCTCCGAGATCGAGGTTAGAGCCGAGAAGGAGGCGAGCGGCCTGCGCGTACAGATCACCGACTCCGGCCCGGGCATACCGCCCGTGCACCAGGAGCGCGTCTTCGAGCGCTTCTACCGGGTCGACCCGGCCCGATCGCGCGAGCAAGGCGGAACGGGCCTCGGCCTCTCGATCGTAAAGCACCTCGTCAAAGCGCAGGGGGGCGACGTCGGCATCGTGAGCGACATAGGAGCAGGAACGACTGTATGGTTCACGATCCCGGTCCCGAGCAAGGCGACGGCCACGACCGTCGTCCCCAAGACCGAAGCCACGTCCCCCGAAGAGGAAGCACCAGGAGTCTGAGTCGTGGCGAAGGCAGAAGCCGCCTGTTGCGACTTCGTTACCCATCCGTTGGCCTTGCTGGGACACGCCGCTGCTAGCATGGAACGACGTGCGTCGGTCGCGATCTATTCCGTAGTGTGACGTATATGTTACAAAACAGTTACCGTAGCCTCCCATCATACGCGGCAGGTCGGCCCTGCGCTGCCAACCGCTGGCCGATCATCCGTAGGCAAAGTGAGCCCGCTCTCCGGGCCGAGTCACCCCGCGATGATGTGGAGGTCGTGTATGCGACGAACGCTCATCTTGAGCGCGTTCTGCCTGTCTGTACTCATCCCCGGCGCGGTATTCGGGCAGAGCCAGCCAAGTATCAAGTACGAGACCGACGATGTGACGCTCACCTTCCACGGTCGCCTTCAGCTCGAGGGGTGGTCGAGCAGCTGCTCGGGCTTCGTGCCCGGCCTTCCGGAGAACGACCCCGACTCGGCCTGCGACGAGGGAGCTCCGCCGTTCGACATCTTTCTGCGCCGGGCCCGGACGAGCATCGAGGCGGGCCTGTTCGACTTCCTCGACGTCAAGCTGCAGCTCGATTTCTCGGGCTTCGACGATGTGGCGATCAAGGACGGATACGCTCGGCTCAATTTCTTCCCCGCCCTCAAGGTGCGGTTCGGAAATATGAAGCGGCCGTTCGACGGCTTCCAGCTCACGAGCTCGAGCCAGATGATCATCATAGAGCGGGACCTGGACATCCCGGGCGTCCCCTCGCTTCGGGCTCTCTCCCTGGACGAGCTGACGACGCGCTTTCGGGCCTCGGACAGGGATGTCGGCATCGAGCTGAGCGGAGATGTCGCGGGCGGCCGCGTCTCCTATTGGGTCGGCTACTTCGGGGGCCAACAGATCCAAGAGGCCTTGGACACCTTGCCGAACGCCGACAGCCGAGGACAGTGGATCGGGCGGGTGCAGGCCAACCTCGAGGTCGGGAAGCTGCCGCTGGATGTCGCGGTGGCCGGCGCCGTGACCGATCGCCCGTTCGTCACCGACGACGGGGTCACGTTCACGGGCAAGTATTTCACGAACCTGGAACTCTGGCTCCAACTGGGCGGCTTCAACGAGGGCCCGCTCCTCCAGGGCGAGTACGTGTACGGGCAGAACCCGTTCGAGAACCGGCAGGGTGACATCCTCGACTTCCCGCCCACCGACGAGTTCGCCCGTGCCCAGACGTTCCAGGTGAATACCGGCTGGAGGTTCCTGACGCGGCCGAAGGACTACCAGGGATCGATCGCCAAGCGACCGATCGAGGCCATCCAGCCGGTCTTCCGAGTCACCTGGGCCGACCCGAACACCGACCTAGACCGGGACGACAACTGGGGGATCACACCCGGCGTGCAGATCTTCTTCTACGGCCGGAACAAGCTCGCCCTGAACTGGGACGTGGCCCTGTTCTCGGACGACACCTCGTCCGCCAGCTCCTTCAAGCTGATGCTGCAGGGCTACTTCTGAGCCCGAACCGATGCGAATCGAGGGGGATCAAAAATGAGACAAGCATTCGACATGAGGACTGTTGGACTGGCATTGCCGCTGATCGCTGGGGTCATCGCGTGCGGAGGCGGCGGAGGAGCCTCGGAGGGAGGCCTCGGAGGCATGGTGACGCTCGATGGCTCCAGCACCGTCTTTCCAATCTCGGAGGCGATGGCCGAGGAGTTCCAGATCGCGAACCCGGGCGTGCGAGTCACGGTCGGCATCTCAGGCACCGGCGGCGGCTTCAAGAAGTTCTGTGTCGGGGAAACCGACATCAGCGACGCTTCCCGACCGATCAAGGAGTCGGAGCGTGAGTTGTGCGGCGAGAACGGAATCCGGCCCATCGAGGTCCCCGTGGCCTGGGACGGTCTCACCGTCGTCATCCACCCCGAGAACGACTGGGCGGCTTGTATGACGGTCGACGAGCTCAAGCGCGTCTGGCAGCCGGGGAGCACGGTGAGTCGATGGAGCGACGTTCGGGAGGGCTGGCCCGACATGGAGATGAAGCTGTACGGCCCCGGAACCGACTCTGGAACGTTCGACTACTTCACCGAGGCCATCGTCGGCGAAGAAGACGCGAGCCGGCCGGATTACACGGCCAGCGAGGATGACAACGTCCTCGTCGTGGGTGTCGAAGGAGACCAGGAGGCCCTCGGATACTTCGGCTTCGCCTACTACGAGGAAAACCAGGACCGGCTCAACTCCGTCGCGATCGACAACGGGTCGGGCTGTGTGGCGCCGACTCGCGAGACGATCGAGAGCGGGGAGTACGCGCCGCTCTCCCGGCCGATGTTCATCTACCTGAACCCGACATCGCTGGCCCGCCCGGAGGTGAGGGCGTTCGTGGAGTTCTACCTGACGAACGCGGCCGCTCTCGTTCCGGAGGTCGGTTACGTGCCGCTCGGTGGAGGCCAATACGATGAGCTCTTGTCGGGCCTGCCGGTGACGGATTGAAAGACAGCCCAACGGCAAGCTCCAAAGGCGGCGGGACGCTCGCAGTATCAAGCGTGCCGCGTCCGGCGTTGCGGACCCAGCGCCGGCGACGCCTCACGGAGGGCTCGATCGGTCTGGTCCTGTTCCTGTGCGGCCTTGTTTCGGTCCTCACGACTCTGGGCATCGTGGTCGTCCTCATCGGAGAATCGGTCGGGTTCTTCCGCGAGGTCGGCGTCGTCGAGTTCCTCACCGGAACCCGTTGGGCACCCCTGTTCAGCGATCAGGCCTTCGGCATCCTGCCGCTGCTGAACGGAACACTGCTAATCGCGGTGGGCGCCTCGCTCGTTGCGCTGCCCGTCGGGCTTTTGAGCGCCATCTACCTGAGCGAGTACGCGGACACCAGGATCAGGAAGATCGTCAAGCCGGTGCTCGAGGTCCTGGCTGGCATTCCCACCGTCGTGTATGGCTACTTTGCCCTCACCTTCGTCACGCCGATCCTGCGTTTCTTCTTTCCCGAGACCGGGATCTTCAACGCCGCCAGCGGCGCCATCGTGGTGGGTATCATGATCATCCCGATGGTGTCTTCGCTTTCCGAGGATGCTCTCTCGGCCGTCCCCCGGGGACTGCGAGAGGCGGCCTACGGGCTGGGGGCAACGAAGCTCGAAGTGTCCACCAGGGTTGTCGTCCCGGCCGCGCTCTCGGGGATCGTCGCCTCTTTCATCCTCGCAATCTCGCGCGCTATCGGTGAAACGATGGCGGTCACGCTCGCAGCAGGTGCGACTCCACGGATGACGCTCAGCTTCCTGGAAAGCATCCAAACGATGACCGCCTACATCGTACAGGTGAGTCTGGGCGAGACGCCGCACGGCACCCTCGAGTACCGAACCATCTTCGCCGTCGGGCTCGTCCTCTTTCTCGTAACCCTGGCGATGAACATGCTCAGCCAGCGTGTGACGCGGCGGTTTCGGGAGGTGTACGAGTGAGCGCGGAGTCTTTCGATCCCCGGCGGGAGGCTCGCCACCGGCGCGGACGGATCTTTCGGTGGCTGTGCGTTTCGGCGGTCTGGTTCGCGGGCATCACGCTCGTCGTGCTACTCGTGAAGGTTACGGCTGATGGACTCGCGTGGCTCTCGCTCGACTTCCTCCGCAACTACCCCTCCCGGATCCCGGCCAGGGCCGGCATCCGCTCGGCGATCCTCGGGACGCTGTGGATGATGGCGCTCACCGGGGCGGTCAGCTTCCCCCTCGGCGTCGGGGCCGCCATCTACCTGGAGGAGTACGCTCCCGACAACTGGCTCACGCGGCTTCTCCAGACCAATATCGCCAACCTGGCCGGCGTGCCATCGATCGTGTACGGCATTCTGGGGCTCACGGTGTTCGTGCGGGTCTTCGGCCTGGGACGGAGCGTGCTGGCCGGCGCGCTCACCCTCGCGCTTCTGATCCTTCCGGTCGTGATCATCGCGTCCCGCGAGGCACTCAGGGCGGTTCCGCCATCGCTGCGTGAAGCCTCCTACGGCCTAGGCGCCACACGGTGGCAGACCATTCGGTATCATGTGCTCCCCGTCGCGTTCCCCGGGATTCTGACCGGTACCATCCTCTCGCTCTCACGCGCCATCGGCGAGACGGCGCCGCTGATCATGATCGGCGCTCTGACGTTCATCGCGTTTGCGCCGACGAGCCCGTTGGATCCGTTCACGGTCCTCCCGATCCAGATCTTCAACTGGACAGCGAAGCCGCAGGCGGACTTCCACAGTCTCGCCGCCGCCGCGATCATCGTGCTCCTGGTCATCTTGCTCCTCATGAACGCAACGGCGATCCTGCTTCGTAACAAGTACAGGCAGGAGCTCTGATGGCGGAAACTCCGATCACCGAGGCCGCCGAGGTCGCGGCCGGGGGCGACGAGAAGCGCGACGGGTCGATCATCGGCTTCGACGCCAGCGAGACGGTCCTGACGACCGAAGCGCTGGGCGTTCTATATGGCGACACGAGCGCCATCAAGAACATCTCGCTCGGCATCCCACGCAACCGCGTCGTCGCATTCATCGGTCCTTCGGGCTGCGGCAAGAGCACGCTCCTTCGAGCGTTCAACCGGATGAACGACCTGATCCCCGGCGCGCGGGTGGAAGGACGCGTGCTGTATCGCGGGAACGATCTCTACGACCCGGATGTCGATCCCGTGGAGGTCAGACGGCGGATCGGAATGGTCTTCCAGAAGCCCAACCCGTTTCCCAAATCGATCTTCGACAACGTGGCTTTCGGGCTCCGGATCAACGGCTACCAGGGGTCGATCGAGGGTCGCGTGGAGAGGTCCCTCCAAGACGCCGCCCTGTGGGACGAAGTGAAGCACCGTCTTCGCGAGAGCGCTCTCGGACTTTCTGGTGGGCAACAGCAGCGGCTCTGTATCGCGCGGGCGCTGGCCGTGCAGCCGGAGATCCTGCTGATGGACGAGCCGGCGAGCGCCCTCGACCCGATCGCGACCAGCAAGATCGAGGACCTCATCGACGAGCTGAAGCGGGACTACACCATAGTGATCGTCACGCACAACATGCAGCAGGCGGCGAGAGTCAGCGACTACACGGCCTTCCTCTACCTGGGCGAGCTGATCGAGTACGGGGAGACCGACCGTCTGTTCACGAACCCCAAGGAGGAGCGGACCGAGCAGTACATCACGGGCCGGTTCGGATAAGCCATGTCACACAAGAATTTCGCCGAGCGACTCGAAGAGCTCACCGACCGGCTCCACACGATGTCTCACGATGTCGAGAAGATGGTGCAACGGGCGATCAACCTCGACGAATCCTGCGACGAGGCGGCGGTGCAGGAGATCCGGGACGCAGACCAGGCGATCGACGAGGCCGAAGTCATCGTCGAGGAGACGACGATCGAGCTTCTCGCCCTCCACCAACCCATGGCCACGGATCTTCGGGTCCTCGTGACCGTGCTCAAGATCAACAACGACCTGGAGCGCATCGGCGACCATGCCGTCAACATCGCGAACGCGTTCGATCGCCTCTCCAAGCGACGTCGGAGACCGCCGATTCCGCCCGAGTTGGGTGAGATGGCGCGGGTGGCTATAGGCATGTTGAACGACGCTCTGGACGCCTTCGTCGCCCGAGACGCCGAGCTGGCCCGCGACGTCGGAGGTCGCGACGACCGGGTGGACCGGCTTCACGAGTCGCTGGTGCGGGTCATGCTCACTCACATGCAGGAGTACAACATCTCCGCCTGCCTGCAGGTGGTGCTGATCGGCCGCAACCTGGAGAGGATCGCAGACCTGGCGACCAACATCGGTGAAGATGTCTTCTACATGGTTCAGGGCCGCACCATCCGGCACGGCGCCGGAGCACAAGGGGAATCTGCCTAGGAAGGGACCGCCAAGGGCCGGTGGGGAATCCGCGCAGGCCGCCTACGCGGACCTCGATGCCTAAAGCCTCAGCTGCAGGAAGAAGATGAACTGGCCGTCGGAGAGCTCCGGCGTGGGCGGTGAGTTGTGGAGGCCTATGGCGTACTGCATCTCGAACCGGAAGTGGTACAGGTAGTAGAGGTTCGCTCCGATCAACAGATAGTCACTGTCCTCGGCCTCGATCGGGTCGAACGCGTCGTATCGAACCAGCCCCTCCAGGAAGCCGCCCAGAAACCGGTATCCACCCTGCACGTACCCACCCTGGGCCACGAGATTCGCGGCCTCGGCGGCCAGGGGATCGAGCTTCGCCCTCAGGAACTCCGCGTCCGCGAAGAAGCCCCGGTAGCTGGATGAGAGGTCGAACCCCCAGAGGAAGCGGTCGCCGCGGAAAGCCGACAGCTCTTCGGCGGCAGCAGGCGCTCCCCCCATCCGCGACAGATCCGCCGCGCTGTCCTTCGAGAAAGCAGCGTTGGCTCCGACTTGAATCACGAACTCGTCACGGAAGCCCACCGGGCCGACGTTGTTGAATTGCACACGGCCCGCGTAGAGAAACGAGTTGTTGTCGTTCTCCAGCGACTTCCCGTTTCCGTTGAACAGCCCCACCCCGTATTCGAGCCGCTCCTCGAGGAAGGTGCCCGAAAGACCGGCACCGACCTGACGCCCCGGCGCGATCGCGTTCACCGCCTGGGCGCGGCTCTCGAACTTGATATCGGGCCTCCAGACGAGCTCCTCGCGGCTGAAAGGCGCCTTGTAGAGGCCGACGTCGAAGTGCAGCTCGGGCATGAACGTCACGGCGAGCGCGACGTCCAGGAACTCGATCTCCTTGTCGACGGCGCGTGGCTCCAGACCCGCGTGGACGATGTACTCGAGAATGGAACCGAAGCCGCCCTCGACGCCCAGGCGGGCATCGAAGAGGTCGAAACCGGTGTTCTGCGGCGCATCCTCCGGCTCGACGCGGAGTCCGGCCCGCACGAGGCCGATCGGATCAATCCAGAGCTTCGGCGGCTCCTTCGCGCCAGACTCCTCCTGCGCCTCGCCGGCTTCCTGGGCCAGGAGGTCGACTCCGAGGCCCGCCGTCGCGAGCGTGAGCAGGGCTGCCAGGGCCGGCATGGCGAGCTGGTGCGGCTTCACGTGCCATCTCCGCGCGTGGAGCTGTTCTCTCGCTCCGCCGGCTCTCCGGCTGGGTTCACGTCCTCGCTATCGACATCGGCCAGAAGCCAGCGCGACGCGGGAGAGGACATCGCGGCGTTGATCCAGAAGTGCGCGAGGATGGACGGAAACAGGCTTCCTGTCCACAGGATCGGGACGGCCAGCACCATCCCGAGGCCGGCCGAACGAAGAATCCCGTTCACCCGCTGATAACCATGCGCGAGACCGAAGGAAATCGAGGTCAACGCCGCAGCACCCCACGGCTGACCGGTCCAGTCGGCAAGGACGTGCAAGGCGAAACCGCGATAGATGTATTCCTCGCACACGGCGCCTATGCCCGCCAGCAGCAGGAAGGCGCGACGCTCGGTAGCGCTGCGAGGGAGGAGGAGACGCAGAAGCGGACTCTCCTCCAGGTTGGCGCGGCGGCCGATCAGGCCGCTCAGCCACGCGATGCCGAGGCCGGCCGCCGTAGCCGCCAGCCCCCAACCGAGCGCCACGGCCGGCTCACCCACCATCCAGCCCAGCTGTTCGGGCGCGATGGCCTGCCAGCTGGCGATGATCGCCGTAAGGCCCGCGATCAGGAGAAGCGTAAGCGCGGCCGACAGATAGAGCGCCGGCCGGGCGGCCTCAATGGCCCCCACGTGCTCCTCCAGCTGCGAATTCCGGGCGGCCATCAGCGGGAGGCCGACGAGCAGGAAAAGGGTGAAGCCGCGAGCGATAGCGCCGGTGAGCATGGAAGTCGAATAGGGGAATCGGTGGAGCCACGCAAGTTGACATGTATTTCGAAGCATCGGACGTTGCTGCGATGAAGCTGGACCTCGCCATCTGCCAGTTCCGTCCGGTCAAGGCGGACGTGGAAGCGAGCTTGGCCGAGGCCGCCCGCGTGTTCGAGCGCGTGGAGGCCATGAAGCCGCGGCCCGTCATGCTGGTGTTCCCTGAAACCGCCCTCACCGGTTACTTCCTCGAGGGCGGCGTTCGGGAGCAGGCGATGACGGCGGAGCGCCTGCTCGAGAGGCTGAACGGACTGTATCTGTCCGCGGTCGCTCGCCCCGAGGGTGCGGCGCTCGAGATCGTGATCGGTTTCTTCGAGCTTTACCGCGACCGCGTATACAACGCCGCTCTGTGTGCCCGATTGGGCGAAGACCCGGCGATACTGCATGTCCACCGGAAGGTCTTTCTTCCCACCTACGGCGTCTTTCAGGAAGAGCGCTTCGTGGACCCCGGCCACACGGTCCGAGCCTTCGACACGAGCTGGGGACGCGCCGCGATGCTGATCTGCGAAGACGTGTTCCATTCCCTGTCGAGCACCCTCGCGGCCCTGGACGGCGCACAGCTCATCCTCGTCCCCAGCGCCTCGCCCGCGCGTGGCTTCGAGCCTGGACCCGGCGTGCCTGGAAACGTCGTGCGGTGGGATCGTGTCCTGCGAACGATCGCAGAGGAGCACGGCGTCTTCGTCGCCGCGGTCCAGATTCTCGGCTTCGAAGGGGGCAAGGGGTTCGCCGGAGGTTCGGTCGTGTTCGGACCCGGCGGAGAGGCGATCGCCCGAGCTCCCCTGTGGGAAGAGGCGCTTCTCGGGATGCGCCTGGACCTGCGCGAGATCTCCGCGGCCCGCGTCGGAGCGCCGCTGCTGGCCGACCTGGAGCGGGCGCTGCCGGGGTTGCTTCTTCACCGCCCGCGAGGGACCGAGGTTGGGCTGCCGGGCAGCCACGAGCCCGATGCCGACGGCATGGATGACGCGGCCTCGTGAACGGCGAGCGGCGTTGATCGGAGCGGCCGCGTGAGCGAGAAGCGCGAAGGCGTCATCGAGATACCGGACGCCGTTCATTCACCCGACGTGTCGGCCCCCCCGGGCCCTGACGACCTCTCACCGCTAGCGATCGACACGACGCTGGTCGAGCGGTGGCTCGTAGAGTTTCTCCGCAGCGAGATCCAACGCCGGCGGTTCGAGAAGGTGGTCATCGGCCTCTCCGGTGGCGTCGACTCCTCGGTCACCGCCACCCTCTGCCGCCGGGCGCTGGGAGCCGAGGAGGTGAAGGGATTCCTCCTTCCATACCGGACATCGAGCCGGGAAAGCCGCGACCACGCCCTGCTGCTAGCCGACGAGCTCGGGATCGAGACGAGGGAGATCGACATCACGGAGGCCGTGGACGGATACGCGGAGTCGTTCGAGACCGGGATGAGCGATCACCGGCGGGGGAACGTCGCGGCGAGGCAGCGGATGATCGTGCTCTTCGATCAGGCGGCGAAGCTGGACGCGCTTCCGATCGGAACGGGCAACAAGTCTGAGCGCCTTCTCGGCTACTTCACCTGGCATGCCGACGACACGCCGCCGATCAACCCGCTCGGCGACCTGTTCAAGGTGCAGGTTTGGGAGCTCGCGCGGGCGATCGGCATCCCCGAGGAGATCGTGGAGAAACCGGCCAGCGCCGACCTGATCCACGGGCAAACGGACGAGGAGGATCTTGGCGTCAGCTACGCGGAGGCGGACCTCATCCTCCATCACCTCCTCAGCGGTTACCCGGCTGATCAGCTGGCGGAGTTCGGTTTCGATCCCGCCAAGCTAGACGTCGTTCGGCGGCGGCTGGAGGGAACGCACTGGAAGCGGCACCTGCCGACGGTCCCGATGCTGTCCTCAACGGCGATCGGCGAGTGGTATCTGCGACCCGTCGACTACTGAGTGGCGGCTGACGTGAGGGAGATCGTCTGCCTGAAACGAAAAAGCCGCCGGTCATCCCGGCGGCTCCCATACCCCCTAGGGGAATCGAACCCCTGTCTCCTGGCTGAGAACCAGGTATCCTAGGCCACTAGACGAAGGGGGCGTGTTGTCGAGCCCGCTATCCTACGAAAGGCGGCGTCACTGTCAACCCCGACCGTCTCGACAGGTTCCGCATGAGTTGGGAGTACTTGCACCAGATCAGTCAGCCGTTCTCGGTCGTGTTCGCCCTCGCCGGCGTCGGCGCCGGCCTCATCGGGTGGATTACCGATCGGGAGGCCCTGGAGCGCTACGCCGTCGTTTCGCTGCTCCTGGCCGGTCTGTTCTCGATACCGGCCTTCGTGACCGGGCTGGCGGCGGCCGATGTGGAGGAAGCACGCACCTTCGTGGGGGAATCACCGATCATGACTCATCGCCTCTGGTCCATCTGGGCAACCGTGCTTCTCATCATCTGCGCTACGTTTGCCGGTTTCTCGCTTCTTCAGGCGGGTGACCGGAGGCTGCGGCGGTTCGTGATCGCCGTCTCGGTACCGTCGGCCGTTGTGGTCGCGTACGCCGGCTGGCTGGGCCTGTTGATCCATCACGGCGACACGGTACGCTTGACCAAGCCGGCTCTTGCCGCTGCCGTGGTTACGGGCGGCCCGGGCCTTCCCGCCGACACGGTCGCGGACGAGGCTCGGCGGATCCACCGCGACGCCATCGTCGTGGACGGGCACAACGACCTCCCATGGAGGATTCGGCAACAGGCAGCTCTCGACGTGGAAGGCATGGCCTTTGGGACCGGACGCCCCGATGGACACACCGACCTCCCGCGGCTCCGGGAGGGCGGCGTGGACGTCCAGTTCTGGGCCGCCTACGTCGAGACCGAGTACATCGGGGACGGGGCCACTCCCATCGCCCTCGAACAGATCGACCTCATCAAGCGCCTGGCCTCCGCCTATCCCGCCGACTTGGAGATGGCGTACTCGACGGCGGACATCGAGCGCATCGTCGCCGAGGGAAAGATCGCCTCGCTGATCGGGATCGAGGGCGGGCACGCGATCTCCAACTCGCTGCCCGTGCTGCGCGAGCTCTACCGGGCGGGCGCCCGCTACATGACGCTCACCCACTCCAAGACATTGGCCTGGGCAGACGCCGCAGGTGACACGGCGGCGCATGGCGGCCTCACCGCGTTCGGCCGAGAGGTGGTGGTCGAGATGAACCGCCTCGGCATGCTTGTGGACCTCTCGCATGTGACGGATGAGGCCATGCGCGACGCGCTCGAGGTGGCGAGGGCGCCGGTCATCTTCTCCCACTCCTCGGCGCGGGCGATCGCGGATCACCCGCGAAACGTCCCCGACGATGTTCTCCGCCTCGTCGCCCAGAACGGGGGAGTCGTGATGGTGAACTTCTTCTCGGGCTTCATCGTCCCGGAATCCGCCCGCAAGATCCAGGAGATCTTCCAAGTGCAGGAGCGACTCCGCGAGGAGCACCCGGACGAGGTCGCCTTTCGCGAGGCGTTCACGGCCTGGATGCTCGAGAACATCACACCTGGAGACATCGGGATGGTGGCGGACCACATCGAACACATCATCCGTGTCGCGGGAATCGACCATGTGGGGCTGGGTTCGGACTTCGACGGGATCTCCGTCGTGCCGCGCGGTCTCGAGGATGTCTCCGACTTTCCCGCGCTCACCGCCGTGCTCCTGGAGCGCGGCTACACGGAGGCGGAACTTCGGAAGATCCTCGGAGGCAACCTGCTGCGTGTCTTCCGCGAGACGGAGGAGGCGGCGGCCAGGCTACAAGAGTCGGTGCCCCCGAGCTACTCCAGGCTGCCGTTCACCGGTCTGGAGCCTCGGCCCTAGGAGTGCGGAGCGGCTCGACACCGCCCCCCGGTTCGGGGCAGTCTAGGTGTCGAGCTGTGCGTGAAGTGCCCGCGCCTCGGCCGCGGGCTCGAAGCCGGGATCGGCCTGCGCCCACACCTCGAGCGCCGCTTCGACCCGTTCCAGCGCCGCCTCCCGGTCGCCCGACTCTGCCCTGACCCGAGCCAGCTCGAGCAGGGCCTTGGGGTCGGCCGGTCGAACCTCGAGTGTCCGTTCCAAGCTCACAGCCGCCTCGTCGAGCCGCCCGAGCTTCCGCTCGCAGCGGCCGATGTCGGTGTGGACCTCGGTTCGGGTCGGCTCGAGAGAAAGCGCCTCGTCGAAGCGATCCAGTGCCCGCGCACAATCGCCCCGCAGCTCCATGAGCAAACCCTCTGCTCGTTCCGAGACGGCGCGCAGGTTCTCGAAACCGAGCGCCTGGATCATCCGGTCGAGCCTCTCCACCGCACGGGCCAGGCTCTCCGCATCGCCGAGCTCCCTGTAGACGACGACCTCTCCGATGGAGCCCGCCAGGTCCCAGGGCGGCTCAAGAGCTTCCTGGATCGACGCCAGTGAGTCCAACGCGGCTCCGGCCTGCCCGGCCTGTACGAACAGGTCCAGCGATGTGAGCCGATTCACGATGGCGAGCAACGGCGGGAAGGTGCTCGCCTCGAGCTCCGCCATCTGCTGCGCTCGATATTGGATCGCCTGACGCGTCCTTCCCTGCCACTCGGCAAGATCGCGGAGCGCCTCGTATACCTGCGCTCGCTGCAACGGAGTCCGGGCGGCATCGGAAGCCTCGGCCAATCGCGCCTGGGCCTCCTCCGGTCGCCCGACCGCATACTCGAGCTGGGCAAGGGCGGTCAGCGCCTCCACGTTTTCGGGTTCGATGACCAGCGCTCGCTCGAAGTTGTCGCGGGCCTCCTCCTGCTTTCCGAGCTGGCGGTACAGATCCCCGACTACTCTGAACGAGCGCTCGCTGTCGGGGAACCGCTCCAGGTACCGGCCGTAGTAATCGAGCGCCTGCTCGAACTCGCCCATCGACTCGAAGAGCCCGCCGATCTCCTGCAGCATGTCGTGCTGGGATGGGTCCACCTCGAGAATCCGCTTGTATTCCCTGATCGCGGCGGGCCGGTCGTTCTGGACGGTGTAGAGGTACCCGAGCCGAAAGCGCGCTTCGATATCGTCCGGGAAAAGGTTCGCATGCATCTCCGCCACCGCGAGCGCCTTGGCCGGATCCTGCCGCGCGATGAGGTAGTACTCGACCTTGGCCGCATACTGGTCCCGCTCGGCCAGCCGGTACTCGTGTTCCACGGTCGCCTTGATCGCTTCCTTGGCCACGGGACCCAGGTTGCCGAGCACCGCGGTCATGTAGGTGCCGAAGTGGGCGTACGCGAAGGCCGGGTCCAGCTCCGCTGCAGCCTGAAACTGGCTCAGCGCCGCCTGCCAATCGCCGCCGAATACCAGGTTGCGGTAGCCTTCGACGTGGTCACGGAACGCCGGCTCGACAGCCGTAACCAACTCCGCGACGGGCAGGTCGGCGGTGTCCTCGATTCGCTGCGCCGGGATCTCGAGACCGCGCTTGAGCTGGACCGAGAGCGAATCGACCAGCCGCATCAGATCCGACTCCGACAAGGTCATCCGCTCGAGCAGGCGGCCCCGTCGGACGTCGTAGAGCTCGGCATCGACGAGGATCATGCCCTCCGAGCGGTCGACCGTGCCGGCCAGCAGGTAGTCGCGATGCTGCTCCTCCGCGATCTCACGCTTGAGGGAAAGCGGAACCCCGGTGCCCGTCTCGTAACCGGCTTCCCGAAGCCGCTCCGAGAAATGCTGTTCGTTCCGCACCTCGAGGAAGGTGTCCTGCCGCAGATCGAGAAGCAGGGCGAGGGAAAGCCCGTACTGCATCCAGCTCAACGACGTGTCCGCAGAGACGTTGTCGAAGGGAAAGATGGCTATCTTGCGCCGGAACTCCGCCTTCGGCACGACGCGCTGCAGCGCGTTGCCCTCCTCATCGGCGACCACGACCGTCGTCGTGGCGGCCCCCAGATCCCGCCCCTGGACGACGCTGAACAAGACGAGGCCGGCCACGGCCAGATTGAGAGGGATGCCGATCTTCTCTATCCGGGTCCAGGAGTCGCGCCCGGGCGCGCCGTGGAACCAGGCGAGGAGCAGGACGCTGGGGGCCATCAGGGCGAGCAGCGCGAACGCGAAATCTACGAGGTAGGGGGACAGGACGTACCGGTTCACCGCCCAGTCGCCGAACTCCAGCACCGCCCAGGACGCGACGAGATAAGCGCCGAGGATCTGTGGAATGCGTCGCCTGAGCAGCTCCGTCGTGAAGCCCGCCATCGTCCTCGTCCCCTGTCTGGCTGGAGCGCCGCCGCCTGGCTGAGCGCCGTCAACGCGAGACGGTCGTGGCCTCCGCCATCAAAGCCTCGATCTCATCGGGATCGCGCGGCGCGCTCGACAGCAGCTCGTATCCCCTCTCGGTGACGAGCACGTCGTCCTCGATCCTGATTCCGATGCTCTCGTCGGCTAGGTAGATCCCCGGCTCCACCGTCAGGACCATCCCCGGCTCCAGCTTCACCGTGTAGTCGCCGACATCGTGCACATCCATGCCGAGCCAGTGGCTCACGCCGTGCGGGAACTGGTCGTTGCAGCTCTTCGGGCCGCACTTCCCGGCGCCGTGCTCCTGGAGATAGACCCGCGCTGCGCGCTCGACGTCCATCAGGGTATTACCCGGCTTCACTGCCGTCAGCGCTGCCTCCTGAGCCCCCAGAACGAGATCGTAGATCTCGCGCTGCCGGCTCGTGAAGCGTCCCGAGACCGGGATCGTCCGGGTCACGTCGGCGGAGTAGTAGCTGTACTCGGCGCCGATATCCATGACGACGAGCTCGCCCTCCTCCATCCGGCGGCGGCTCTTGTCGTAGTGGAGCACGACCGAGTTCGGCCCGGCGCCGACGATACTCGGGAAGCCGACTCGCTCCGCACCGCCACGGCGGAAGTTGTACTCGATCACGGCCTCGAGCTCGTACTCGTACATGCCGGGTCGTGCGGTCCTCAGGGCTGCGACATGGGCGCCGTCGGTGATCGCGATTGCCCGACGCAGCATCTCGATCTCGAACGGGTCCTTGACGAGCCTCAGCCTAGCGAGCGCCGGCTCGAGGTCCTGTACCTCCGTCCGACCCTCGAACAGCAGCGTCTGGATATGCGGATCGTGCCGGCTGTGCGGGTTGAGCGGTGCGTAGATGGCCTCGATGCCTGCATCCTGCTTGAGGGGTTCGACAGCGGTTTCCTCGAAGTCGGAGACGGCTCGTACATCTACGATCCCCGACAGCTTGGACGCCTCCTGGAAGGACGGCTTCGGGCCAGTCCACATCTCCTCCGCCGGTTTCCGCTCCGGAATGAAGAGGATCTGGGCGCGTAACTCACCGCCGGCAGCGATCATCACGAGCCAGGAGTCGGGCACCTCCAGCCCGGTCAGGTAGAAGAAGTTGTTGTCCTGCCGGAAGTCCGAATCCTGCGGATAGTCGCCCTCGATGCTCTTTGTCGTGGCCGAAGGAACCAGGAGAACGCCGTCTCCCACCTCCTCGGCCAGCCGGGCCCGTCGGGCCGCGGTGGAGGTGGAGGGCGCGTTTCGAATCGGCTCGCCAGGAGCCGAGACCGCGATCGTGGACGGTACCCGGCTCTCTGCCCACGACGGTTCTGCCTGCTGGGCGATGGCCACCGAAAGCTGTGAGGTGAGCAGGTAGCCGAACGCCGCGCCAGATACGACGCGCGCTCTCAGCGACCGTGCGGGCCGCGGGTCGGGTCCGGTCTTGGGCCTGCTCATGAGCCGACTCATAGGAGGGCCACCAGGCCATAGAAGACCAGGGTCGCCGCCATCATGGCCACGCCCGGGCCGAGGGCCTTCGGACCCTTTATACCGGCCAGCAGGGCGATGAATCCGCCCACGACCAGGGAGGTCGCCAGCAGGATGATGAGCACCATCTAACGACTCCTTCCTCGATGTCCGGTACCGTCGTTACCGATGAGCGTTCTCTTCTTTGCCGGTGAATGGGCTACCCGCGAGGCCCGTGGGAGTCCCCTCTGCCGACGAGCCGGAGCCGCCGCGGCGGCGCTCTTAGCTCGGTCCAAATCTGGCCGACCCCTCGCCCGCCGTCGAGCCTCGTCGTTGCAGCTGCACCAGCTCGGACATCCCGGCTCGGCGCGCGATCTCCTGTCCGGCGGGCGTTGAGGCCAGCCCGCCGAGCGCCGTTTCCCTGTAGCGTACATCCATCTTTCGTCCCACTCCGAGCATCCCCTGCAGGGTGAACGCCACGGCCTGAGCGACTTGCTCCGGCACCCCAGCCTCCAGGTAGGTGACCGCGGCCGCCGCCATCGCGGCCGCGCTTCCCGTTTCGGCCTGGCAACCACCGCCCGCTCCGGCGATCGACGCCCGCTGGGCGATCACCGCGCCGACGCCGCCGGCGACCAGCATCCCGTCGATGAGCTGATCCGGCGACCAACCTCTCTTTCCCTCGAGGGTGAAGAGAACGGCCGGGACGACTCCCGCCGCGCCCGCCGTCGGCGCTGCCACGATGAGCCCCATCCGAGCGTTCACCTCCAGCGTCGCGATAGCGCGCGACAGCATCACGGAAAAGTCCGGACCCAGCAGGCTCGGCCCGCCCTGGGCCAGCCTTTTCGCGCGCCCTCCCGTTAGCCCGGTTGGACTCTGCTCGCTCGAGCGCAGACCTTCATCAACGGCCGCTCTCATGACGGCCAGCGTCTCCCGGATCCGTTCCCGGATCTGGTCGCCGTCGGCTCCCGTCTCCTTCTCCTCCGCCCTGAGAACCGCCAGGGGCAGGCTGGAGCCGCGGCTGCCGGCCGCTTCGAACCATTCAGCGATCGATCCGAACAACCTGCCTCCTCAAGCCCAAGCGGAGATGCGTCGCACCCAGTGCACCCAATCCTGCTCCCCGAGGTCCGCCACCAGAGCCTCCGGAATCTCGTGGTCGGCCTCGATCGTCATGAGGGCTCGCTCGCCACGACCGGTCCGATCCACCCGCATCGTCGCCAGGTTCAGCCCCCGGTCGGCCAGCATGCCGGAGATGAGGGCGATCGTGCCGGGCACGTCGTCGGCCAAAACCACGAGGGTCGGAAGACTCCCGGTCACCCTCACATCCAACCCGTCGATGCGATCAAGACGAACCCGTCCTCCGCCGATCGACGATCCGACGATCCTCGTCCGTTCGGCGCCGAGCCAGACCTCGAGGCGCGCTGAGTTCGGGTGCGCATCCTCGCCCAGGTCGATCGCCTCGAACGCGCACTCCAGACCGGCTTCTCCGGCTTCCGCGAAGCTGTCTCTGAGGCGCGGATCGTCCGGCTGGAAGCCGAGAAGGCCGCCAACGATAGCCCGCTTGGTCCCGTGGCCCTCGCCGGTCATCGCGAAGCTTCCGTGTAGACCGATTCGCGCTCGCTCCGGCGTCCCACCCAGGATGGCCTGGGCCAGCAGGCCCAAGCGGCAGGCACCGGCCGTGTGCGAGCTCGAGGGCCCTACCATGGTCGGGCCGAGGATATCGAAGAGTCTAGCCACGGTCCGGAAGAGCCGGCTCCGGCCGGCGGGTCGGAGGGCCCCGCTCGAGCGCCAGATCGAGGCGTTCGAGCTCGCCCGGCGACCATCTCACCGTGCGCGTCTGGAACGCCTTCCCGAAACCGCTCTCCACGGCTGAGACGATCTCCTCCCACGGGGCTGCCGGGCCTTCGGTCTCGAGGCTCGTCATGCTCACGCCGCGGATTCCGCACGGGATGATCGCCGAGAACGGACCAAGCGCCGCCTCGCTCACGTTCAGCGCGAAACCGTGCCAGGTGACCCAGCGGCTCACGTGGACGCCGATCGACGCGATCTTCCGCAAGCTTCCGGCCGCGATCCGCCGGCGGACGAAGTCGCCGGTCTCTTCCGCCCCGCCTCCAGCAGCGCTGCCGCGGGCATCTCCGTACCCAGCATCCCTATCGCCGCCCGACGCCTTCTCCCGCCCGAGGGTGTCCAGGCCGCGTCCATCGCCTACCCAGACGCCGGTGTGGTCAGCGACCCGGAATCCGTGCACGCTCAGCATCCCCAAGGAAAGGATCAGCGCTTCCTCCAGCGTCCGTACATACCAGTGGAGGTCCTTCCGAAAGCCCTCGAGATCCAGGATCGGGTAGCCGACGAGCTGGCCCGGGCCGTGGTAGGTGACATCTCCTCCGCGCTCGATCTCAAAGCGCGGAATCCCGCCCGCTGCGAGATCCTGCGGGCCCGACTCCGATCCCGTGGCTCCGCGGCCGAGCGTCAGGACCGGCTCGTGCTCGACCAGCAGGAGCAGATCCGTCGATAGCCGGCCGTCGATGCGGGCCCGCGCCAAGCGGCGCTGCCAATCCAGCCCCGCCTCGTATGGCAGGAGGCCGGGCACGCGTACGACGTGCACGAGCGGTCCCCGATCACCGCTCATCAGCCCCCTCCCGGAGACGGAGGCTACGGGCCGGCGACCTCGTACGACCGGAGCCTACAGACGTAAAGCACCTCTGTAAAGCGGTTATAGTCACAGCGGTATGAGCGTATGTGCCTCAGACGTGGATCGCGCGGCCGAGCGTCACGAACGCTGCCTCCATCACGGCCTCTGCCATGCTCGGATGCGCATGGGCATGGGCGGCCAACTCGTCGAGCGTGGCCTCCAGCATCCGGGCGATCCCCGCCTCGGCGATCAGCTCGCTCACGTTGTGCCCGATCATGTGGACGCCCAGGATCTCGCCGTACTCGGCATCCGCGACGAGCTTGACGAAACCCTCGTTGTGGCCCGCGGTAAGCGCCCGGCCGTGGGCGCCGAGCGGGAACTTGCCGACCTTCACGTCGTGGCCCGCCTCGGCCGCCGCCGCCTCGCTGAGTCCTATGCTGGCGATCTCGGGGTGACAGTAGCCTACGCTCGGGATGTTGTCGTATAGCATCGGGTGCGGAGCGAGGTCGGCGATGTGCTCGGCGGCCACGATACCCTCGTGCGATCCCTTGTGAGCCAGCATCGGCGGGCCAGCGACGTCGCCCACCGCGTAGACCGTCTCCGCGCTCGTTCTGCAGTATTCATCGATGGCGATGAAGCCGTCTGCTACCTGCACACCGGCCTCCTCCAGGCCGAGCCCCTCCGTGACCGGCTCGCGCCCCACCGCCATCAGCACCAGGTCGGTCTCGATCCGCTCTTCCCCCCTGGAGGACTCCACGGTGAGCACCATGGGGCTCGCGTCGCGGTCCAGCTCCTTCACCATCGTCCCCGTTCGGACCTCCATGCCGCGTTTCTTGAAGGAGCGAGCCAGCGTCTTGCCGATCTCCGGATCCTCGAGCGGCACGAGCGTCTCGAGCGCCTCCACGACGGTGACGTCGACGCCGAACGCGTTGAACACGTCCGCGAACTCGACGCCGACGAAGCCGGCTCCGACGACGACCATCCTTCTCGGCAGCTCCCGGAGCTCGAGAGCCTCCCGGCTGCCGATCACCTTCTCGCCGTCCAGCTCGAAGCCGGGGAAGGTCTTCATCACGGCGCCCGTCGCGATGATCACGTGGCGGGCGTCCAGGATCCGGGACTCGCCGCCCGACTCGATGGGGTCGACGATGACATCGCGCTCGGCCGTCAGGCGTCCCTGCCCGGAGATCGACTCGACGCCGTTCTTCTTGAAGAGGTAGCCGATCCCCTTGGTAAGCTTCTCGCTGATCGCCCGGCTCCGATCGACCGCGGCGCTCATATCGTACTGGACATCGACGGGCCGGACCCCGAACTCCGCGCCCTGTGACTTGAGGGTTTGGGCCAGCGCGGCGCTCTCCAAGAGCGCCTTCGCCGGGATGCAGCCCCAGTTGAGGCATGTGCCGCCGAGGCCACCCTCGTAACCGTTGGCCTCGACACAGGCGGTCTTCAGTCCCAGCTGCGCGGCGCGGATGGCAGCCACGTAGCCGCCCGGACCCGCCCCTATCACCACGACGTTGTACCATTCGGACATCTAGCGCCTCACTCGTTTCGGCCCGCGGGCCTGCCGTGCCTGTCTATCCGTAGACTCCCGCTGCGCTGCGACCCGCGCCGCGCCATCACCCCCGATGCGCCGGAGCCTTCCACTGCGTCGGAATCTGCCGAAGCGGGAGCTCACCTACGGCGATGTCAGAGGATCATCTTGAGCGGATTCTCGAGCATCTCCCTGAACGTCGCCAGGTATGCCGAGCCGATCGCACCGTCGACGACCCTGTGGTCGCACGACATCGTCACGCGCATGCGCCGGCGCACGCTGACCTCCCCTCCCTCGGCGAACGGCTTCTCCCGGGTCGTGCCAACGGCGAGGATCGCCGCTTCCGGAGGGTTGATCACCGCCGTGAACTCCTCGATCCCGAACATCCCGAGATTGCTGACCGAAAAGGTCGCCCCCTGGTACTCCTCGGGGAGGAGCTTGCGAGCCCTGGCTCGCTCTATCAGATCGGCCGACTCCAGCGAGATCCGCCGAAGCCCCTTTTTGTCTGCATTCCGCAGGACCGGCGTGATGAGGCCGCCCTCCACCGCCACCGCGATTCCGAGGTCCACGCGGCCGTGGAACTGGATGGCATCCCCATCCCACGAGGCGTTGACCTGAGGGTGGCGGACGAGCGCCTCTGCTGCCGCCTTCAGGAGGATGTCGTTGACGCCGATCTTGAAGCCCTCGGCCCCTGCGTTGAGCTCGGAGCGCATGTCGAGCGCCCGCTCCATGTCGACCTCGATCGTCAGGTAGAAGTGCGGGACGGGTCCGATCGACTCCGTCAGCCGCCGGGCGATCGCCCTTCGCATCTGGCTCGCCTCGACCCGCTCGTCCCGCAGGCGCGGCTCCACCGCAAGTCCGACGGCTCCGGTCGCGCCTGGAGCCGCTGCCGTCGCCGTGGCGGGAGCGGCCAGAGCCGCCTCGACGTCCGCCTTCACGATCCGGCCGCCAGGGCCCGTTCCCGCTAACGTCCGAAGCTCGATCCCCTTCTCCGTCGCCATCTTCCGTGCGACGGGGGACGCCTTTACGCGCCCCTCGGCCGCCCCAGGCTCGCCTTCCGGCGGTGCAGTCGCGGACGCGCGTTCTTCCGCGACCTCCGCCGTCTCATCCGGAGCGGCGGTCTCCCCTGCGGACGTGACCTCATCCGGAACGCCAGAGAGCTCCTCGGCTGCCTGCACCGCAGGGCCCGCCTCGGCCTCCGTTAACAGGGACTCGATATCCTCGTCGGGCTCGGCGATGATCCCGATCAGCGTGCCGACCGGCACCGTCGCCCCCGCCTGCACCAGAATCTTCCGCAGGACGCCGGCTCCCATCGCCTCGACGTCCATGTTGGCCTTGTCGGTCTCGATCTCGGCCACGATGTCGCCTTGGGCTACCGAATCGCCCTCGGCGATCCTCCACTCGATCAGCTTGCCCTCCTCCATGGTCGGGCTGAGCTGTGCCATGACGACCTTCGTGGCCACTAGATATCGCCCCTTCCGGTGCGCGGTCGTGGCGGATTATCACTCACAATATACATATCGTGCCGATAGTCTATCGCTAGCCGTACATTACGACACATAGCAGACATCCCGGGCGGCAGCGCGAATGTTCTCGGCGGACGGGAGCACCAGTTTCTCGAGGTTGCGGGCATAGGGCATGGGGACGTCCAGCCCTGTCACCCGGGCTACGGGGGCATCGAGGGCGTCGAACGCGTCACGCTGGATGTCGTCCACGAGTTGAGCCCCGATGTTGGCGACCGGCCATCCCTCTTCGACGATCACCGCACGGTTCGTCTTCTGGACCGAGGCGAGAACCGATGGGACGTCGATGGGTCGCACCGTCCGCAGATCGAGGATCTCGGCCTCGACCCCATCTTCGGTCGCCAGCGTCTCGGCGGCCCTCCACGCCTCGTGCACCATCTTCCCATAGGTGACAATCGTGACGTCGTCCCCCTGCCGCTTCACGTCCGCCGAGCCAATCGGCACCAGGACTTCTTCGTCTTCGGGCACCTCGCCCTTCACGTTGTAGAGGAGCTCGCCCTCGATGAAGACGACCGGATCGTTGTCCCTGACGGCCGACTTCAGGAGCCCTTTTGCATCATACGGCGTGGCGGGCGAGCAGACCTTCAGGCCCGGCACGTACGCGAGCCACGGCTCGGGCGCCTGCGAGTGCTGCGCGGCCAGCATGAGCGCCGCGCCTCCGGGGCCCCGGAAGACGATCGGGACGTTGTATTGGCCGCCCGACATCTGGTAGAGCTTGGCGGCGCTGTTGATGACCTGGTCGATGGCGAGCAGCGCGAAGTTCCAGGTCATGAACTCGACGATCGGCCTCAACCCGACCATCGCCGCGCCCACCCCGAGGCCGGCGAACCCCAGCTCGGCGATCGGCGCGTCCCTCACGCGCCACTCCCCGAACTCCTCCAGCAGGTTCTTGGACACCTTGTAGGCTCCGTCGTACTCTGCGACCTCCTCTCCGATCAGGAAGACGCTCTCGTCGCGCGCCATCTCTTCACGAAGCGCTTCATTGAGGGCCTCGCGGTAGGTGATCACCGCCATCTGTCCCTCCGGTCCAGGCCGTGGGGATACTCGTCCGAGTAGACGAGGTCGTAGATGTGGCTCTCGTCCGGCCGGGGGCTGGCGTCCGCGAAATCGGCCGACTCCTCGACCTCCTCGATCACGGCGCGGTCCATCGCCTCGTACTCCTCGGCGGTCATCAGGCCCGCTTCGATCAACCGGTCGCCAAGCGTGAGGATCGGGTCGTCCTCCCTCCATTCCTCTACTTCCTCGCGGGCCCGGTAGGTGCCGTGGGAGGGATCGGCCATCGAGTGTCCCATGAAGCGGTAGGTGATCGCCTCGATGAGGGACGGTCGCTTCTCCTCCCGGGCGATCCGGACGGCTTCGTCGATGGTGGCCCGCATCTGCAGGACATCCATCCCGTCGACCTGCGCGGAGGCCATTCCCTCGTAGGCGCAGGCCCGGTCTACCAGCTGCGTGATCGCCGCCGATCGCCGGATCCCCGTGCCCATTCCGTAGGCGTTGTTTTCGATGACCCATACGACCGGCAACTCCCACTTCGCGGCCATGTTCAGGGCCTCGTGGAAGGCGCCGATGTTCACCGCCGCGTCCCCGAAGAAGCATAGGCAGACCTGATCGCCACCCCGGTACCGGATCGCGTAGCCAACCCCGGCCGCGATCGGCAGGTGCGAGCCGACGATCGCGTGCCCACCCAAGAAGTTTACGGAGCGGTCGAAGAGGTGCATGGAGCCACCCATCCCCTTCGAGCACCCGGTCGCCCGCCCGTACAGCTCTGCCATCACGGCGCGGGCGGAGACGCCGCGCACGAGAGCGTGCGCGTGCTCGCGGTACGCCGAGATCACGTAGTCGTCCTCGCGCAACGCCGTGATGGCGCCCGCGGCCACGGCCTCCTGGCCGACGTAGAGATGCAGGAACCCACCGATCTTGCCGAGCTGGTAGGATTCGGCGGTCTTCTCCTCGAAGCGCCTGGCCAGGATCATCAGCCGCAGCAGCTCCCTGAGCTCGCCATCCTCGAGGCCCAGGAGGTCGGACCGATCCGCCGCGTCGCGGTCCGATCGCGTGTCCTGCGGGGGCGCGTTGCCGTGCGCGCTGGTCTCTTTCGTTGCCATGGTCGCTTGTTCGGTCCGGCTCGTTAGGGAGCGTTCTCCGGGAACGGTCAGAAGCGGCGCCTACTCAGCTCAACGCCGCCGCGCGAGCTTTGAGCTCCTCGACCTGCTCTCGCGCGTGGTAGCTGCTTCGAACGAGAGCGCCGCTTTCCACGTGGAGCAGCCCGAGCTCCTCGCCGATCCGCTTCCACTCGACGAACTCCTCGGGCGCCACGTACCGATGAATCGGCAGATGTTCCGACGAGGGCCGCAGGTACTGCCCCAGTGTGAGGATCTGCACGCCCGCGTTCACGGCATCGTGCATGAACTCGAGCACGTCATCGGGAGCTTCGCCGAGGCCGAGCATGATGCCGGTCTTTATGAGCACCTCGTCATCCATCTTCCTGGCGTCGGAGAGAACCCGAAGCGAGCGATCGTAACGCCCGCCCGGCCTCGCTGTCCGGTGCATCCGCCGGACGGTTTCCATGTTATGGTTGAAGATCTCCGGACCGGCTTCGACCACCCTTCGGATCGCCCGTCGGTCCCCGCGAAAATCGGGCGTGAGGACCTCGATGGAGCACGCGGGCAGTCGCTCCCTGATCTCACGAATGACCTCGGCGAAGATCCAGGCTCCGCCGTCCGGAAGGTCATCGCGGTCCACCGACGTGACGACGACGTGGTTCAGCTGTAATCTCGCCACGGCCTCGGCGACCCGCCGCGGCTCGTCCTCGTCCAGCTCCTCCGGCCGGCCGTGGGCGATGGCGCAGTAGGGGCAGTTCCGGGTGCAGATGTCGCCCATGATGAGGAAGGTGGCCGTGCCGGCCTCCCAGCACTCCCCGATGTTCGGGCAATGCGCTTCCTCGCACACCGAGTGCAGCTCTCCGCCGCGCATGAGCGTCTTGAGGCGACGGTAGTTCGAGCCACCGGGCGCGCGGACCTTCAGCCAGTCAGGCTTCCGCGCGGGCCAGTGCTCGGTCCCGTTCGAGGCGTCGAGGGCGTCTGAAGCTGTCAGAACCGTGAGATGTTTCATCCGTTCCTTCGACGGCGAAGCCCCGTCACCCAGCACAGTTCGCGGGGAGACGAGGCGTCGGTGTCTTCGTAAACGGCCGCCATCGCGCGCGATGCGTTCCGGCGCGAACCAGCCCGAATGCGACGTGCAAACATACCCCGGATGGGGGTGGAGGTCCACCGGAATGCCGACTATTCAACTCGGTTGCAGAAGTGCCAGGTCCGCGATATTCTCACCGGCGCCGGCGGAACCGGGCTTCGCCGGCAAGGCACACCGACGACGCCACTCGGAGCCCCATGACCTATATCATTACGCAGCCCTGCATCGACACCAAGGATGCGTCGTGCGTCGACGTATGCCCAGTAGACTGCATCTACGAGGGGGAGGACATGTTCTACATCCACCCCGAGGAGTGCATCGACTGTGGCGCCTGTGTGCCGGAGTGTCCGGTGGAGGCGATCTTCCCGGACGATGAGGTCCCCGAGGAGTGGAGCGCCTTCATCGCCAAGAATTACGTATACTTCGACGTACCGCCTCCCTGACGGTCGCGCTCCGCGCCATCTGCACCAACTCGAGCCGGCCGTGGGGCCGGTGTCCACCGGGAACGTGGGCGGCCGTCCAGGTGTCTCCAGGCGACGTGACCGACCGCACCTCGGACGCCACCGTAGCAGGCCGCACCGCGCTCCTGACAACCGAGCGCCGGCAGCAGCGAGCTTGAGAGCCGAGCCAGATAAACCCGAGACCGAGCTTTTTTCGATGCGATCTTTGCGACGAAGTTGTTTGAAGAACATGTCGGCCGCGGCACTGACCCTCGGCCTGGCGGCGAGCATGGCGAGTTGCGGTCCGGAAGCACCGGCCGTGACTGTCGACAGCGACGATAGCCTCACGCTCATCGACCATCCGGGCGAGGCGCTCGAGTTCGTGATCGGACCCGTCGATCTTCCGGCGGATGGCCCGCACATCCGCCTGCCGATGCAGTGGGTCAAGCTTCCCTTCGACGCCTACATGCACGGCTTCGAGTGGGAGATCCGAAACGGCGACGGTGAGGCTCTGCCGGCTGACCTGCTTCACCATGTCAACCTGATCGATCCGGACAACCGAGAGCTGTTCACACCGATCTCCCGCCGCGTCCTCGCCGCGGGCCGGGAGAACCAGCGTGAGTCCATCCCCGGCGTGATCGGCTTTCCGCTAGACGAAGGCGGCCGGATGCTGATCGCCACGATGTTCGGCAATCCGCTGGGCGAGGACTTCGCCGACGTCTACCTGCACTTCAAGCTCTTGTACAGCCAGGCCGATGAGGGGCTGATCAAGCCCATGGCGGTCTATCCGTTCTACCTGGACGTGATGGGCTTCGATGGCGTGAAGGACTTCGAGGTGCCGCCCGGGCATACGGAGCGCTCCTACACGGCCCGTCCCGCCGTGGATGCCCGGATTCTGGGGATCGGCTGCCACGTGCACGACTACGCGACCGAGCTTCGTCTCGAGGACGCCATGACCGGCGAGGTGCTGTGGCGGGCTGAGCCCGAGTATAACGAGGCCGGACGGATGGTGGGCGTGCCGAGCTCGAAGTTCCTCCTCCAGCTCGGGAAGGAGATCTCCAAGGACCGCGAGTACCGGATCGTCGTGGAGTACGAGAACCCGCTGGACGTTCCGGCGCCCGACATGGGCATGGGTGCGATCGGCGGGGTCGTCGCCATCATGGGCGACGGTGAGTGGCCTCCGTGCGACCCGAACGACCCGGCCTATATCCTGGACCTGAACAACACGATCACCGCGCCCGACCGAATGGAGGGCCACGGACACGGCGGGCACGGCGGCGGTCACAGCGCCCGGCCGATGGAGGGCATGAGCGACATGGAGATGCCGGCGGCCGGCGAAGGCGAGGGCAGCGCGGAGGACATGAGCGATATGGAGATGCCGTCCGGCCACCATCCCGAGCCGGAGAAGGCGGGCGGGCACGACCACTCCGGGCAGGGAGGCGAGAAGCAGGGCAACGGCTAGCTGACAGCCGGCTCAACGGCCGGCTCGACGTCTATTCCAGCGCTCATCGCCATTCACCTGCGGCCCCAGTCCGAGCCGGTGCCCGCTCCGGAGCGTTGCTGTTTCTCTAGCTTCTCGAGACGTGGCGGTCCCACCTCGCGCTCCGTGACCTCCTCTCGGTCCCACCAGACGCCCCGCTCCCGTTGAGCTGGCTTTGGCTCGGACTCGCGACTGCCCTGTTCTACGGCCTGCAGGGCGTGTGGACGAAGTGGATCATCCGCAGAGTCTCGGGCCCCGCCGCCAGCTGGGCGATCTTCGCCTTCGCCTTTCCCGTCCTCGCGATCTACCTGGCCATCCAGGGAGCGCCGGAATCGGTCGGGCCACGGTTCTGGCCGGCGCTCCTCACCAACGTCACGATCAACCTGGTGTCGTTCTACCTATACGTGTCGGCGATCCAGAAGAGCGACCTCGGGTTCACTTATCCGCTCCTGGCGCTCACGCCGATCTTCGTGATGCCGATCGAATGGGTGCTGCTAGGTGACCTTCCGGGATTGCAGGGCGCGGGAGGCATCCTGCTCGTCGTCACAGGCGTCTATCTACTCAACTTCTCGGAGCGACGCTCGGGTCTATTGGCGCCCCTAACGGCCGTCTTCCGAGACCCGGGCGCACGGAGGATGCTGGCGGTGGCGGCCATCTGGTCGATTAGCGCCGTCGTGGACAAGGTAGCCACGATCTCCTCATCGACCGCTTTCTACGGGACGTTCCAGACCGGTGTGATCGGCCTCGCGTTCGCGCCGCTCGTGATGCGGCGTGGCGAGGGGTTCAAGTCGGCCCTGTCGAGACGGACCGGGTGGCTTCTCGCGATCCAGGGCCTGCTCTTCGCCCTGATGTTCATCGTGCAGATGGAGGCGCTCCGCCGCGTCTTGGCCGCCTACGTCATCTCCATCAAACGTAGTGGCGCGATCGTCACGGTGATTCTAGGCGCCCTCCTGTTCGGCGAGCCGCGGCTGCGCGAACGGCTGGCGGGTGCGGTGGTAATTTTGGCGGGAGTGCTTCTGATCGCGGGGGCCTAGGCATACTCCCATCACAAAACACACGGCTCAATCCCTGAAGATCGCCACCTCCGGTTCGGTACCGGCCCGTAGATACCCTCTGAGCATCGCGGACGTGTTGAAGGGCATTGCCACGTCTCCGTTCGGGTCCATGGCGATCACGCCGCCGTCGGCGCCTTGCTCGACGAGCACGCCCATCACGACGTAGTCGGCGGCGTCTCGAATCGTCTCATCCAGATATCGGACGCGCGCGCAGATGTCGTAGGCCACGGCATTCGTGATGAAGAACTCGCCGTGCCCGGTCCCCGAGACGGCGCAGGCGTCGTTGTCGGCATAGGTGCCCGCGCCGACGATCGGAGAGTCCCCGATGCGGCCATAGCGCTTGTTGGTTCGGCCGCCCGTCGAGGTCCCCGCGGCCAGATCCCCGTTCCTATCCAGGGCGACGACGCCGACGGTGCCGGCGGCGCCCAGCTCGCGGCTTCCCCGGGCCTCCGCGCTCTGCTCCGCCTCCAACGCCCGCTGCAGGGAGCGCCAGCGGGACTCCGTGAAGAAGTAGGACGTAGGCACGAGCTCGATCCCCTGCTCGAGCGCAAACTCCTCGGCGCCCGCACCCCCAATCAGGACGTGGGGCGAAGAATCCATGACGTGCCTGGCGAGCGTGATCGGGTTCTTCACGTGGTGGACGGCCGCCACGGCTCCAGCCTCCAGGGTCGCGCCGTCCATGATCGAAGCGTCGAGCTCGTTGCGCCCATCGTGGGTGAAGACTGCTCCCTTTCCGGCGTTGAAAAGCGGCGAGTCCTCCATGACCCGGATCGCCATCTCGACGGCATCGAGAGCGCGTCCGCCGGCTGCCAGGATCTCGCCTCCGGCCGAGAGGGCCTCAGTCAGCTTCTCGCGGAACTGACGCTCGCGGTCCCCGCCGACGTCCTCGGGGCGTGCGGTGCCCGCGCCGCCATGCACGGCGATCGCCCATTCGGCCCGCGACTCCTGCGCGTGGACATCGTTGGGGCTGACGCCGAGTGAAGCGGCCACCGCCGGGACTGAAAGAACGATCAGCCTCGCCAGCGTGAACCCGACCCGATCCGTCATCGTGGCTCCTCCTTGTCAGCCGATTCCGGCCACTGCGACAGCATCTCCTGGATAAGAGAGTCGGGATCGCGGCCGTCCTCCGCCAGAGGCCGAAGCACCTCCGCCGCTCCTTCCTCATCGCCCCGCGCGCGGCGGATCTCGGCGAGGAGCAGCCGCGCCGGCAGGTAGCTCGGCCGGAGCTCCGTCGCCCGCTCCGCCGCCTTTTCGGCTTTGCGCAGCTGTCCCAGCCGCCGCCGGGCCGCCGCCTCGCCGAACGCGGCCTGGGCGGAAGTCTCGTCCAAACGGCGCGCGATCTCGAAGTGACGGAGCGCCTTGTCAGGCTCCCCCTCGTGGAGCCACGTGACGCCGATGTTCGCGTGCGCCGCGCCACCGTATGAGTAACGCCGCCCGAGGTTGAAGACCGGCTGCCAGCGATCGAGTCGTGGCTCGCCCTCGAACTCGCTCAGGAACTGCTCGAACTCGGTTCGGGCCTCCGAGGCGGCACCCCCCTTCAAGGCTCGAAGCCCGCGGTGGAAGCGCCGGGTCTTCCATCGCCACCAGCGTCCCGGCAGGAGGAGGAGCAACAGGATCGCGACCACGACCCCCGCTCCCGGTCGCCAGTAGGCGAGCATGAGCACGATGGCGAGCGCGCCGAGAAGGAAGGGAGCGACCATCAATCGCTTGTCCCGATACGCTCCATTTGCTCGGTCACGCTCACTCCTCGAATGGGTAGACGCCCTTTCGAACAAGCGGGCCCATCCGCCATCCTCACCATCGAAACCTTCACGGAGAGACTCTCTCGATGGTTCAACTGCCGCGCAACCTGCGGTACCGCCTGCAGCGCTCGGAAGCTGCCGGGCCCGTTCTGCTGGCCGTGCTCGTGGGTGTGCTGGCGGCGGCGTGGGCGATCGCGTTTCGCTGGCTGATTCGGGGGGCGCAGTGGGTGTTCCTCGATGGGGACGGCTTCCTCGCCGGGTTGTTTCCGGCCGACGGAGTCTGGAGCGAGCTCCAGATTCTCCTCGCGCCGGCGATCGGATTGGTGATCGTCGTGCTCATCGTGCAACGATGGGCGCCGGAGGCGAGGGGCCATGGGGTGCCGGAGGTGCAGTACGCCGTGAGGATGCGGGGAGGCCGGATCCGGGGCCGCGTCGCCGCCGTCAAAGCGGTCGCGAGCGCGATCAGCATCGGTTCCGGCGGCTCGGTCGGCCGGGAGGGGCCCATCGTCCAGATCGGCTCCGCTCTCGGGAGTGCGACGGCCCGGCTGGCCGGATTCGGGCACGAGCAGACGAAGCTGCTCGCCGCGTGTGGAGCCGCGGCCGGGATCAGCGCCACGTTCAACGCACCGATCGCGGGCGTGCTGTTCGCCCTGGAGATCATCCTGGGAACCTTCGCGGCGCGGTCATTCGGGCTCGTGGTGATCTCCTCGGTCGCCGCCACCGCGCTGTCGAGGTCGGTCCTCGGACCCGAACCGGCGTTCCGACTCCTCGATCGGTTCTCAGTCGTCAGCCCGCGGGAATTTCCTCTGTATCTGCTTCTCGGCACGCTCCTGGGCCTCCTGGCCGCACTGTACGTGAAGAGCCTCGATCGGTTGGAGATCGCGTTCGAGAACTGGCAGCAACCGCTGACGTTCAAGGCGGCGACCGGAGGCCTGGCCGTCGGGGCGATGGGCCTGTTCGGGAGCACCCTCATCTTCGGTGTCGGCTACGACGGAGTGGATCTCGCACTGGCAGGCGAGCTCACAGTGGGCCTCATGCTGCTTCTCGTGTTCCTCAAGATGCTGGCCACTTCGCTCACGCTTGCGGCCGGCGGATCCGGTGGCGTCTTCGCGCCCGCGCTGTTCATGGGCTCGATGGCGGGGGGTGCCTTCGGCCTGGTGGCCAACGGAATCTTCCCGGAGTGGACCGCACCATCGGGTGCATACGCCTTGGTCGGAATGGCAGCGCTTTTCGGGGCCGCGGCTCACGCGCCGATCACAGCCATTCTCATCCTGTTCGAGATGACCGACGACTACCAGATCATCCTCCCGCTCATGCTCGCTGTCGTCGTGAGTCACCTGACGAGCTCGCGGGTGCTCGCCGATTCCATCTACTCCATCAAGCTTGCTCGTCTGGGCGGGATGGAGGACCCGCACCGCGAGGTCAGCGTGCTCGACCTTCTGCTGGTCGTTGACGCCATGCGCGACGACTTCGACACCGTGAGCCCTGAGCTCCCGCTCGAAAAGCTCGCCGAGCTGGCCCGCACCCGGCGAACACGAAGCTGGCCCGTGGTCGACTCCGCCGGTGAGCTGGTCGGAATCGTGGCCGGAACGGATCTGGAGCTGGCGCTCGACTCCGGCGCCGAGAGCCCTTCAACCGTAGCCGACATCATGTCGACCTCGGTCGTGACCCTGCGACCGACCGACACGCTGCGCGAAGCCTTCCGCCGCTTCGCCGAGCGCGACATCCAGCTGATTCCGGTGGTGGACGACCCGGATGGGCTCCGGGTCGCGGGCGTCCTCAGGCGGCACGAGATGATCTGGGCGTACAAGACCGTGAGCGACGAGCATCAGCAGCTCCTCGACACCGTCAGAGGGATGAGGCGAAAGGAACTCAAGGATGTCCTGCAGATCGAGGTCGAGGTCGGACGAGACGATCGCCGCCTCGCCGATCTGCAGCTGCGGGACATCCGCCTGCCGCCCGAGGTGCTCGTGACGCTCGTCAGAAGGGAGGGCCGGCTCTTCGCTCCGCAGCGGAAGGCGCGGGTGAGGGCCGGGGACGTGCTCGTTCTGCTGACGACTTCCGAGCACGAGAGCGAGGTGAAGGACTGGATCTCCGAGGGGTCCGCCGGCCGTTGATGGGAGGGAGCCGCGGATCCGCTCGTGTTTGAAGAGCGGGGCCGAGAGCGCAAGAGCTCGATGTGCGCGCGAGTCTACGCGCAGACCGGCCAGATGGGTCACGCCGTCGCGGCCGCGAGCCACGGGAAGGACGGAGGAGCGTTGCGGTGACGGAAACGCCAAAGGGAGCTCTCGGCCTCAAAGAGCTCGTGGCCATGGGCATCGGCGGCATGATCGGAGGGGGAATCTTCTCCATCCTCGGGTTGGCCGTCGACGTGGCCGGCCATGCGGCACCGCTGGCCTTCCTCTCGGGAAGCCTGATTGCGTTGGCGGCCGGCTACTCCTACGCGAAGCTGGCTTTGGCCTTCCGGAGCGACGGGGCCAGCTTCACCTACCTGGAGCGCGCCTTCCCGACACGCCCGGAGGTGGCGGGAATCGCCGGCTGGACAGTCGTCGTCGGCTACATCGGAACTCTCGCTCTCTACGCCTTCACCTTCGGCGCATACGCAGGCCACCTCCTGGGGACACCCGACCACGCCGCGACCCGCGTGCTCCTTTCAGTGGGGGTCCTGCTCCTGTTCATGGCAATCAACCTGATGGGCGCCGGCACCATGGGAAGGGCCGAGGACGTGGTCGTATACGCGAAGGTTGTGCTTCTGGCGGTGCTGGGAGTCGCCGGTTTCTTCACGGTGGATTCCTCCCGCTTCGTGCCGGTCTTCGACCGGGGGATCTCGGGAGCGCTGCTCGGCGGCGCGCTGATCTTCGTCGCCTATGAGGGATTTCAGCTCATCACCAACGCGGTGCTCGAGACGCGTGATCCGGATCGCAACGTCCCGCGGGGCATCTACGGCTCGATTCTGATCACGTCGGCCATCTACATCGCGATCGCCGTGGTGGCGGTGGGGACCCTCGATCCCGCGGCCATCAAGGCGGCCGACGAGTACGCGCTCGCGGTCGTTGCTCGCCCGATCCTGGGAAAGGCCGGCGTCCTGCTCGTGGACCTGGCGGCCCTTCTCGCCACCTCATCCGCGATCAACGCGACCCTTTTCGGATCGGCTCGACTCGCCTCCGAGATGGCGGCCGAGCGATTCGCGCCGGCCGTCTTCTCCTTTCGGAGCCGCACGGACGTCCCCGTGGCGGGAGTCACGGTCATCACCATTCTGGCAGCGTTCTTCGCCGGTCTGGGGAGCCTGGCCGTCATCGCCGCTTTCTCGAGTATGACGTTTCTGCTCGTGTCGATACCGATCGTGGCCGCGCTGGGACTGATGAGCGTTACGGTCGTGCTGCTCGCCTACTACCTGGCGGCGAACGATCCGATGGCGCTTGCCTTCACCGCTGCCGTCTACCTGTCGACGACCGTCGCGCACGTCACGTTCGAACGGCTTCGCCGCGGTTCCGGATAGGACCGAGCGACCGCGCGCGAAGAGGGAGGTCTGCCGGAGGCGACGCTAGAAATCGATCTGGCTTCCGATCTCGATGACGCGGTCCGAAGGAATCTGGAAGTAAGAGGCCGCTCGTTGGGCGCTGCGGGTCATCCACGCGAACAGTCTCTCGCGCCAGATCGACATGCCGCCCGGTCGGCGAGTTGGGACGAGCGTCTCTCTGCCCAAGAAGAATGTCGTCTCCTCCAGATCCAAGAGCTGGCCGCCGAGGTCGCGACCTGCCAGGAGCGCGGGCACGTCCGGGTCTTCGGTGAAGCCGTAACTCGCTGTGATCTGATAGATGCCTTGCCCGTAGTCGGAGACGTCGCAGCGATCGCCGACGACGACCGGCCGCTCACCGGGTAGCAAACAAAGCATCACGACACGCTCGTGCAGCACCTTGTTGTGCTTGAGGTTGTTGTGCAGAGCGGGCGGCGTTCCGTAAGGAAAGGAGTTCATGTACACGGCTGTCCCGGGGACCCGGAGCGGGTCCTCGGCCGCCACCTTCAGCAGGAAGTCGTCCATCGGGATCACAAGCTCCCGGTACCGCGCGGCGAGGATTCGCCGTCCTCGCTTCCAGGTCGTCATCGCGATGAAGACCGTTCCCGCCACGGCGAGCGGAAACCAGCCACCGTGCGGGATCTTCGGAAGGTTGGCGAACCAGTAGGAGAGGTCCACCAGCAGAAGGGCGAACGTGAGCAGCCCGGTAGCCCACAGCCCCCACCGCCATCGCATCCTCGCCACGGCCGCGAACAGGATCGTGGTGAAGACCATGTCGGTCGTCACGGCCACACCGTAGGCCGCAGCCAGGTTGCCGGACGTGCGGAAGCCGAGCACGAGTCCGATGCAGGCGATCATCAGGGCGAGATTGACGGCGGGCAGGTAGATCTGCCCGATGCTTGGATGAGGTATGGAGGATCTTGAGCCGCGGCAGGTAACCCAGCTGGACGGCCTGCCTGGTCAGCGAGAACGCCCCCGAGATCACCGCCTGCGACGCGATCACCGTCGCCGCCGTGGCGATGGCGACGAGCGGGTACAGCGCCCAGGCCGGTGCCATGAGAAAGAAGGGCTGCTCCACGGCCTCCGGCCTGCGCAGCAGCATGGCCCCCTGGCCGAAATAGTTCAGGAGGAGGCAAGGGAGGACGACGCTGAACCACATCAGGCGGATCGGCCGCTTTCCAAAGTGGCCCATGTCCGCGTAGAGGGCCTCGCCGCCCGTCACCACAAGGAATACGGAGCCCAGCACGAGGAAGCCGCGAAGACCGTTGTGGATGAAGAAGGCGAAGCCGTAGTGGGGACTGAGGGCCTTGATCACGGCCGGATTGTGGATGAGCTGTGCCACGCCGAGAGCGGCCAAGGAGATGAACCAGACAAGCGTCACGGGCCCGAACACGGCGCCGAGACCCTCCGTTCCCCTTCTCTGAACGAAGAAGAGGGCCAGCAGGATGCCGATCGTGATCGGAATGACGAACGGGCGAAAAACGGGCGTAGCCACCTCCAGACCCTCGACGGCACTCAGCACCGATATGGCGGGCGTGATCATGCTGTCCCCGTAGAGCAGGGCGGCTCCGAACAGCCCCACCATGCCGAGCAGCCACCGGCGGCTGCGCTGGATCCGGACGACCGGCTCCTCATCGGTGACGCGTGTGTCGGGAGGCATCACGAGGGCCGTGAGCGCTACGATTCCGCCCTCACCGCGGTTATCGGCGCGCATCACCAGGCCCAGGTACTTCACCGAGATGACGATGATCAGGGACCAGAAGATGAGGGAGAGAACGCCGAGGATGTTGGCGGATACCGGCTCGATCCCATGGGAAGTATGGAAGGACTCACGGAAGGCGTAGATCGGGCTCGTCCCGATGTCCCCGTACACGACCCCGATCGCAGCGAGCGACAGGGCGAGCAGGCGCCGTCCTTCCGCCTCGTCTCTCACCGTGTGGTCCTCTCCCGGCGTTAGCATCAGACCGGCCAGAAGACGGGCGTCAGCAGGACGACGAAGACGAAGACGACGAACGTCAACGGCAGACCGACGCGCAGGTAATCGGTGAATCGGTAGCCGCCGGGTCCCATAACGAGCACGTTGGCCGGATGCGACACCGGACTGCCAAAGCTGGCCGAAGCGGCCATCGCAACGGTCATCATGAGGGCATAGGGGGAGATCCCCATCCCGGCAGCGGTGTTGAGAACGATAGGAGCCATCAGCACCACGAGGGCCGCCGTCGGGATGATCTGCGTGCCGGCGGAGGTCAGGGCGAACAGGCCGGCCATGACGGCGACGGGTCCGAATCGGCCCAGGGAGGTCACCACCTGCTCCGCGACGAGCGCCGCCGCGCCGCTCCGGTCGAGCGCGATGCCGAGGGGCAGCATCCCGGCGATCAGAAACACCGCCGGCCACTCGATATCCCGATACGCCTCGTCCATCGTCAGGCAGCCCGTCAGCACCATCAGCGCGGCGCCGGCCACGGCCGCGATGTAGATGGGCACCCACCCCAGGAGAACCGGCACAATCACGAGTCCCATCAGCAGCGCGGCCAGCGGAGCCTTGGCGGTTCTTCGGGGCTCCTGAGCTCCGCGCGTGAGCACGAGGAAGTCTGGCTCGGCACCCAACATCCGCAGCCGCTCGGCCGGTCCGTACAGGAGCAGCGCGTCGCCGAATCGTAGCGGGATATCCGCCACGCTCTCCCGGATGATCTCACCCTGGCGCATGATCGCCAGAACGGTGAGGCCGTATTTCACTCGGAAATTAAGCTGCCGCAGGCTCGAGCCGGCGAGCGCGGTGCGGGGTGCAAGCACGGCCTCGACGAGCCCGACGCGCTCCGAGTGAAGCGACTCCATGCCGGAAGAGTCCGCGCGCTCCACATCGAGCGCGCCGAGCGATTCGATCGCCTCCGTGTCCTCCGGTCGGCCCGACACGATCAGGGTATCCAGCGCCCGCAGCGTTTCGTCCGGATCCGGCATCGGATGGGCCCGTCCCTGCCTCAGGATGCTGAGGACCGAGAGCCCGAACGCACCCCCGAGCCGCATTTCCGCCAGCGACTTTCCCGCCAGCACGGACTCGGGCGGCACGTGCACGGCGAACAGTCGCTCGGCCAGCCGGTACAGGCGCGCGTGCTCGGCCGCGGACACCTGGAAGCCGAGATCGGCGCGGAGCCCTTCGAGGCGCGCCGCGGTACCCTGCACCAGTAACCGGTCGCCGGCCTGGAGGGACATGGCGGGTCGCGGCTGACGGTCCCCGGATCCTTCCCGCTCGATCGCCAGGACATTCAACCCGAACCGGCCACGAAAGTCGATCTCCTCCAGCGCCCGGCCGATGAGCGGAGAATCGTGCGCCAGCTGCACTTCCGCGACGTCCACATCGGCCGAAGTGAGCCGCTCCACCGCCAGGCTGTCTTCGCTGATCACCAGGCTGCGGCGGCCGCGGAACTCCGCCAGGCGCTCCGGCCGGCCCTGCACCAGCAGGCGGTCGCCGGATCGGAGAGCCTCCTGCGGTCCGGGAGCGAGGATCGTGTCGCCGTCCCTGAGGATGGCCACGACGTTGAGGTCGAGCGCGGCACCGAAGCGGCTCTCGGCAAGTGGCTTGTCGACGACCGGAGAGTCCGCCGCCACGGGGATCGTGAACAGCTCCTCGTGCAACTCGTACAGCTCCTCGAGGTCGGCGGCGGACGGCCGTCCGCTGGCGGCAGCGGCCTCCGGGGCGACTTCCGCGACCGTGGCGTCTACGGCCTCGCTCGGCGCCTGCTGCGACTCGCGCGCCGGTAGGAGGCGGCGGCCCACAAGTGCCATGAACAGGATGCCGCCGAGCGCCGCGCCACCGCCGACCGGTGAGTAGTCGAAGAGCGCGAAGGGCCGCAGCCCCTGATCCCGTAGCGCCTCCGCGACGAGGATGTTGGGCGGGGTCCCAATAAGTGTCGTAAGGCCGCCCAGCAGCGAGCTGTAGGCCAGGGGCATGAGCAGCCTGGACGGCGCGATTCCCGTGCTCCGTGATATGTCCATGACGACCGGGAGCAGGAGGGCGGCCACCCCCACATTGTTCATGAATGCCGAGAGAAACGCGGACGTCAGCATGATCACCAGCACCAGCCGTAGCTCGCCCTGCCCGGCGACGTGGAGCAGCTGATCCCCCAACCGGCCGGCGATGCCGGTGCGCGCGAGGCCTCCGCTCAGGATGAACATGGCCCAAACGGTGACGACCGCGGGGCTGCTGAAGCCGGAGAGGGCCTCGCGAGGGCTCACCAGGCCGCTGATCGCCAGGCCCGCGAGTACGAGTAGGGCGACCAGATCGATCCGGATCCAGTCTCCGACGAACAGGACGAGACTGGCGAGCAGGATCGCGAACACGAGCGCGATTTGCAGGGTCACGAGCTTCGAGCCCCGTCTCGAGAGCGAGCGGCGGGTCTAGCCGAGGCGACCACCTTCTGCGCCGGTGTTGAGCACGTTGATCTGGTGGAAGCGCGACACCGGGCAGCCGTGGGAGACGGCGTTGACCTGGCCCGGCTGGCCCTTACCGTCGTAGAAGCTCCCGCCCACGTAGTAGGTCTCCGGCCCGCCGATCATGTCCATCGCGTTCCAGAAATCGGTCGTCCGGGCCTGATAGGCCACATCCTTGAGCATCCGGGTCTTCTTCCCGCCCTTGATCTCCCAGAACACCTGGCCGCCGAACTGAAAGTTGTAGCGCTGCTGGTCGATCGAGTAGGAGCCGCGGCTCTCAATGTAGATCCCGTCATCGGTCGCCCCAATCAGATCTTCCTCCGAGATCTGCTCCTCGGCGGGCATGAGGTTGATGTTCGGCATCCGCTGGAAGGGGATGTGGGCCCACGTCTGGCAGTGCGAGCAGCCGTGACTGCGGGTCACGCCCGTGAGATCGGAGATCCAGCCCACCTGCTCCCGGGTCGTCTGGTAGTCGACGAAGATTCCGTCCTTGATCAGCGGCCACTCGTCCGCCTTCACGCCTTCCTCATCCCAGCCGATGCTCGCCAGTCCGCCGGGCGAGGTTCGCTCCCCAACGATCTGCATGAAGTCGGGCCCGTACCGGAGTTTCCCGAGCACCTCGGCCGGCGGCGCCAGGAAGCTCGTTCCGGCGTAGTTCGCCTCGTAGCCCAGCGCCCGATCAAGCTCTGTCGGGTGGCCGATCGACTCGTGGATCGTCAGCCACAGGTGCGATGGATGGAGGACGAGGTCGTACGTGCCCGGCTCCACGGGCACCGCCGAGAGCTTCTGAACGGCTTCGGAAGCCCATACCTCCACTGCGTCCAGGGTCATGTTATCCCGCACGTACTCCCAACCACGCCCCGCGGGCTCCAGCACCGCTCCGCGAGACTGGAAGTCACTGCGATCAGGCGCCACGGCCGTGCTCGACATGCTGGGGTTCGCGCGGATGATCCGCTGGGCGGCGATCGTCCCATCGGTCGTCGCGGACGTCTCCTCGATCTTCACGAAGTGGAGGTTCGAGTTGACGAAGCTCACGCCCTTCGTGGCGAGCGCTGCCCGGTTGAGGGCAAGGAGGTACTCGGCCTTGTCGCCGACGGGCACGTCCCACGGATCCACTTCGTAGGCGCTTGCCCAGGAGACCTCGCCGTACGAGTCGACGGGAGCCAGCGAAACCGAGGAGCGCTCGACGCGTGCGTTTGCGGCCCCCGTGGCCGCTGCCTCACGGCCCACCCGACGCGCCGCTTCGCGGGTCAGGTCGTTCGCGGCGGCGAAGCCCCAGCTACCGCTCACAAGCGCCCGTACGCCGATCCCGAGCGAGCTCGTCTCGCTCACGTTCGTGACCTTCTCCTCCCGGGTCCCGACGCGCTGATTCAGGTAGAGCCCGACCCTGGCGTCGGCGTACTGCGCGCCCGCCGAGGTCGCCGCGTCGAGGGCTTCGAGTAGAAGATCCCGGGTCGCCGGATCTACGGCCGGAGACTCCAGCATCAGACCCGCCCGGGCTGTCCGCACACCGTGGGAAGCCCCACGGGCTGAGGGCTTGGCGAGCGCGATCGCCCCCGCCGCCAGCGCCGAGCTCTTCACGAAATCACGCCGTTGCATCAGACCGCCTCCGAGACGCTGCTGAAGGTGAACGCGCTGGAGCGGATCGCGGGCATGTTTCGAGACGCCGAGATACGCTCGGGTCGGCTCATCGCCTCAAGATTGCTCAGCACGGCAAGCGGTGAGTCGTTCCAGCGAAAGTTATTGACGGGGTGAGAGATACGGCCGTCCTCGATCATGAAGTTGCCGTCTCGCGTCAGGCCCGTGTATGAGACCGTGCGCGGGTCGATGGCGCGGATGTACCAGAGGCGCGTGACGAGCACGGCGCGCTCGGTGGAGGCGATGAGATCCTCGAGCGACTGATCGTCTCCCTGCATGATGAGCGTGCTGGGAAAGGCAACGGGCTTCAAGCCCTGCTTCTTAGCCCAGTACCGCGACTGGAAGAGGCTCTTGAGGACCCCATCCTCGACCCACGCTTGACGACCCAGCGGCAGTCCCGAGTCGTCCGAGGCGAAGCCTCCACCAAAGCCGCCGCCGAAGCCGAATCCGCCCCCTCCGACGAACGGCGCGGCACCCATCTCCGCGGGGTCGCTCAGCAGCGTGACCCTGGAATCGACGATCTGCTCACCGATCTTCGTGCCACCGCCCTTGGCCGAGAAGGCGCTGCGCCCCTCATCCGCGGTGCGCGCGTTCAGCGAGAAGGCGAGGAGCCCGATGAGGTCGGAGACGGCCCGCGGCTCCAGCACGACGGGGTAGGTGCCGGGCTCGAGCGGCTGGGGGTCGCGGGAGCGAACCGCCTTCTGGATCGCACGTCGGTGAATCCCGTCGAAGTCGACCTCGGCCCAATCGCGCCCCCCGGTTCCGGCCCAGCCAGAGCCGCTGCCATCCGTCGTTCGCACGGTGACGGAGTAGTCGAAGTCGGTAGAGGCATGGAAGGCAAAAAGGCCGGCCGAGTTGGCGATCGCCGTGGATCCGGCCGAGCACTCGAGGAACCCGGCCGCAGCGAGGCCGCCCGTCTCGCTCGCTGCCCCGATCGCCGAAGCCGCCACCTCCGCACGCCTCTCGGCGTTCAGCTCGGCGGTCGAGTCGAAGTAGCCACGCGTCTCCAGATAGGTCTGCGGACCCAGCAACGGCATGCGCTCGTCGTTCTCCGGCGCCAGGCGGGCCAACTCCTCGGCGCTCTCGACCGCCTCGCTCAGCGATTGGTCGTCCAGCTTGTTCGTCGTCACGCTCCCGGCACGCTGGCCGAACCGGGCCGTGATGACCGCCGTGACATCATCCGCGTCCCCGGCCGTCGTGACTCGGTTGACGGCGTAGCGGGTGTTGGACTGGCGGCCGCTCCGGAGTCGAACCTCCGTCTCGTCGGCTCCGCTCATGGCCAGGATCCGGTCGGCGAGCTGCTTCGCCTCTTCTTCCGACAACCCAGCAGCCGATGCCGGCTGGCTCCGTGTCTCGACGCCGACAGCCGCATCGGTGCCGCCTGGGGTGCCGGTGCCGGGCATCGCCCGCCGGATCAGCTCCCTGCGATTCATCGTCTTCATGCCGTGACCTCCCGGAGGGTTCGCCACCAACGAAGCCCGGAATCTTTACCTCGGGTCACCGCCCGGCAACACCGGCCGGCGCGACGCGGCGAGCGCAGGCTGGTAAGCCCTCGACTTGTGGGGCGACGGACAGAGGGAAAGATTCGCCCGCCGTGATCAAGTATCACTATCACTCAGCACCGCGGGACCTGCCCCGCCTCGGCGTCCGCCGAGGGGATCGCATGTGCCATGTCTACAGCGACCGGTCGCTCGCCGAGCTCATCGCCTGGGGGAGGGAGCACGGCCTCGAGTCGGAGTGGATCGATCGCCGGAACGCCCTACCGCACTTCGACGCCTTCGGAGAGCACCTGGAGCGTTGCGGGCCCGGCGTGAGTCGCGCGGAGCTCGTCGGTGACCTCCGCTGGTGGAGGGCGCGGCGAGATCGAATCAATCCGGCCGTGCCCGGCGGTTGACCCGTCGGCCGCAGCCTCGGGGACGGCATCCGGTCAGTCAGGCGGCAGCAGCAGATAGGTGAACAGGCCCTTCGCCACCAGCTCCCCTCCCTGCGCCACCTCGATATCACATAGCGCCACCTGCCGACCTTGCTTCACGAGCCGCGCGCGGGCGCTTAAATCTCCCGCATCGGCAACCGCCGGCCGCAGGAAGTTCAGCTTGAACTCGATGCTGGTCATGCTGCGATCAGGAGGAAGGCTTCGGTAGAGGAGATACGCTCCGGCCGTGTCGGCGAGCGTCGCGAGCATCCCGCCGTGAACCCACCCGTCGACCTGGAGCGAGGAATCCGAAACGGGAGCGGCAAGCTCGACCTCCGTCTCGCTCGCCTCCAAGAGCCGGTATCCCAGAGCCGCGATGAGCGGTACGCCGGAAGCGAACCGTTCGAAGCTTCGGGGCACCCGCTCGCTCAGTAGGCCGCCAGCTCGGCGATCCCCTCGGCGATGTCATCCACCTGGGGAAGGATGGCGTCCTCCAGCCGGGGCGCATAGCCGACGAACGTGTCCAACGAAGCGATCCTGCGCACCGGCCCATCCAGCCACTCGAAAACCTCGTCGGCGATCCGGGCCGAGATCTCGGCGCCGAAGCCGAATGACTTCGCGTCCTCGTAGGCCACGATCAGCTTGTTCGTCCGCCGCACCGACTCCGAGACCGTGGCCATGTCGAGCGGGTTCAGGGTGCGAAGATCAATGATCTCGACATCCACCGGTCGTCCCTCCTTTTCCAGCTGGCGCACGGCCTTCCGCGAGCGCTCGACGAGCGCGCCGTAGGTGACGAGCGTGAGGTCGTTCCCGGGGCGTACGATACTGGCCCGGCCGAACGGGATCATGAAGTCGGGGCCCGGATACGCGGACTTGGCGTACGGCTGCCTGTACAGGTGCTTGTGTTCGAGAAAGAGGACCGGATCTTCGCAGCGGATCGCCGTCCGCAGTAATCCGTTGGCGTCGAGGGCGTTGGAGGGGCAAACCACGTGCACGCCAGGCGTGTGCGTAAACAGCGACGCGCCCGTCTGGGAGTGGTACATCGCACCGCCGGCCAAGTAGCCGCCGTACGTCGTCCGAACGACCACCGGACAGCTGAAGGTCCCGTTCGAGCGCCACCGATAGGTCGCTAGCTCGTTCCGCAGCTGGTGATAGGCCGGCCAGATATAGTCGAAGAACTGGATCTCGACGACCGGCTTCATCCCCCGCAGCGCCATCCCGATGGCGCGGCCGACGATGTTCGCCTCGGCGAGCGGTGAATTGTACACACGCTCGGCGCCGAACAGTCGCTGGAGGTTGGCCGTCACCTTGAACACCCCACCCTTCCCTTTCAACTCCTCCAGATAGTCCTCTCTGCTCAGATCGGCGACATCCTGACCGAAGACCACGATACGCGGATCACGCGCCAACTCATCGCGAAGGCAGGCGTTCAGCAGGTCCACGGTCGTTCTTGGATCCCCATCGAAGTGGGGTTCCGTCTCGAAGTCGTCGGAGGTCGGGTCAACGCTCGAGGAGTAGACGTGCCGGTACACCGTATCGGGTCCTGGCTGCGGCTGTTCGGCAGCCAGGTCCGCAGCTTCCCCCACCTCCTCCCTTACTGTCTCGCGCAGCGCGGCGAGCTCCTCCTCGGTGGCGACGCCGTCCCGAATGAGGCGAAGGCCGAAGTTGCTGATCGGGTCGCGCCTTTTCTCCTCCGCCCTCTCCTCCTCAGGCTTGTACATCCTCTCGTCGTCCGACATCGAGTGGCTGTAGGGCCGGACGACCCGGGCGTGTACGAGCGCCGGCCCGCGTCGCTCGCGACAGTAGGCCACCGCTTCCGCCATCACGCCGTAGCTGGCGATCGGATCGGTGCCCTCCACCTCTCGGATCAATAGGTCCGGGAAGCCGGAGACGAGCCGCGAGATACTCGCGCCCGCCGTGTTCACCTCCACCGGAACCGAGATCGCGTAGCCGTTGTCCTCGACGAGGTAGACGACGGGAAGCTTCAGGTTCGAGGCGGTGTTCAGGGATTCCCAGAACTCGCCCTCCGAGGTCGTACCATCGCCCGTGCAAACAATCGCCACCTCATCGTTTTGGAATCGCACGAGCTCCTCCAGGCCGAGTCGTGCCGCCTTCACCCCCGCTTCGGCGCAGCCTACGGCCTGAAGGAACTGGGTGCCGGTCGGACTCGAGGCGGAGGGGATGTTGTACTTGATGTGGCCGAAGTGCGAGGGCATCTGGCGCCCGCCGCTGGCCGGATCATCCGCCGCGCCGACGGCTTGCAGCAGCATCTCGTAGGGCGTGACGCCGAGCTCGAGGCAGAGAGCACGGTCCCGGTAGTAGGTGAAAAACCAGTCGTAGCCGGGTCGGGTCGCCTTCCCCGCGGCGGTCAGCACGGCTTCGTGACCCGCGCCGCTGATCTGGAAGAAGATCTTCTGCTGCCGCTTCATCGCCATCTCGCGATCGTCGATGCAGCGAGAGGTGTACATCGTGCGATACATGGAGAGCAGATCCTCGGGCGTCAGCCCGAACCGCTCATCCGGCTCGACTCGTCTCTCCAGTTGTTCGACCGGCGTGATCATTCAGCTCTCATCGTCTGTGGCTGCTTCCGAGATCCGGCCTGCGGCACCGTACCCCTCGGACACGAAGCCGTTAAGCTACAGAAACGGTTATCTCGAGACCACCGGAACCCGACCCGACCTGACTCGTAAGACCCGGCGCGCCGCGCGCGGATCCGACGCCGTTCGCGTGGCCGTTTCCGCCGCAGGAGCGATGCCATGATCCGATCGAATCGAGCGCGACTCGGGTGGAGCCTGGGCCTGGGAACGCTCGTTCTGTCCATCCCCTTCCAGGCTCGGGCCCAGGACGCCGGGGAAGTCTTCGGGCATGCCCTCGAAAGATACGAGGAACGTGCGGCCGCGATCTCCGGATACTCCGTCGTTCAAGAGTCGATGGGTTACCAGACGATGCTCGAGTTCTCGAAAGAGACCGTGGAGGGCCGGTCGGCGTTCGTGTCGACAACGGCCGAGGGTAGGGAGATCGCCTCGTGGGGCAACTTCTACAGCGCGTATCCGACGCTCGGGGAACGTGCGTGGTTGGACGGCATCGCAACGGTGGACGGCCACGATGCCTACGTGCTTCGCGTCGACGACTTCAGCGGGCTGGATCTGAGCGCAGAGGTTGGCGCCGGCGAGAACGAGGACTTCGAGCCGGAGACGGGAGCCTTCTACATCGACTCGGACAGCTACCTGCTCAGGAAGGTGGAGATGGACGGGATGCTCGCCGCGAACGACGCGACCAGCCCATTCACGTTCGAGATCGCCTTTCGTGACTGGAGGGAGATCGAGGGCTGGCTGCATCCGTTCGAGATGCAGATGACGGCCACCGGGATGCCCCCCGGCATGACGGAAGCCGATCTCCAGGAGACGCTGGCGAGACTCCGCCAGATGCAAGAGGAGATCGCGAGCACGCCGGAGCCCGAGCGCGACGCGCTCGAGCAGATGATCGGCCCCAGGATCCAGGAGCTCGAACAGATGATCGAGAGCGGGACGTTCGAAGTCCTGGTGCAGACCCGCGAGCTGACCGTTTTCTAGGTTTCGTCTGGAGTGCGGCGGGCCTCTGGCCCGCGGCGCGTCGAATCAGCGGGCGGCGTGGCTCACGGGAAGAACGACTGCCGGTCGATTGGATTCCAGGGACTGGCTAAGGTCGGCGACGATCTCCCAAACCTCCTCGCGCGAGATCTTGGCGCCGGGCCCATCCCGCTCGACTCGATCCAGGGTCGCCCACGCCAACCGCAACGGAAGGGCGTTGAAGGCGACGAGCCCATCCTCCGCGCCGGCGCCCTGCAGGGCCAGCGTGTACTCTGACGCCGTTTCCAGATCACGGCGGGCGACCGAGAAGACCTCCGAACGATCCACGCCAGCCGGGATGTAGGCTCTCCCCTCGCGGATGTCCGTAGCCGAGTCCTTCAGGATGTTGACCAGTTGCAGGCCCTCCCCGAAGGCCCGCGAGCGCTCCCGAAGGAAGGGACCCGTTTCGGCAAGCGAGGGCCGCCCGAGCAGAAAGAGCTCGGTCAGCATCTCACCGACGATCCCGGCCACGACGTAGCAGTAGCCGCGCAGGTCCGCGAGGCTCTGGAGCTGCAGCCGACCTTCATCGTCCGTTTCAGACACGAAACCCGCCATCCCGCGCGCTGTCCGTACGGTGTGCCGGCACACCAACGCTCGGGCCTCGGGGTTCAGTCCGGCATAGTCATCCAGAACGTGGGGCGTGTCCTCCAGCAGCTCACGGTAACCATCGTCCGATACCGGCGTCTCCGCCGCCCAATAGGCGGCGAGCCGCCTCGCCTCGGCGGCCCATTTGCTCGTGAGCCCCGGGTCTGCCGGCGCATCGGCCTGTAGCAGGAGCTCGCAGAATTGCTCGAGCGCCTGGATTCGGCTCTCTCGCGGCCACGACGAGGAGTCCTCGAAGGTGTCTGCGATCCGGAACAGGAGGTACGCGATCATCACCTCTCGGCGCGTCGGCTCCGGGAGCAGCGGTATGGAGAGCGCAAACGTCCGGCTGGTCTTTTCGAGCAAGAGATCCAGGTCGGCCATGGGCTCCTGTTCTCGAGCGGCTTTCGGTCGGGATAGGGTGTGTCAGCCGTTCCGGCACATCCGCCGAGTCTAGCCGCACGCCCACAGGCCCGTCAAACCCTGGTCGGCTCTCTGATCGAGACCTCCTCCGGCGCCACCGCCGGCTTCCGCGACACCCTTCGCGGCATCTCGAGCGCCGGCAGAACCACCAAAGTGCACCCGAGAACCGCCAACATGCCGATGGTCAGAAGGCGGCCCATGCTGGCCGTTCCGGGATGACTCGAAAAGGCCAGGTTGCCGAAGCTGAAGATCGTGGTGAGAGACGCATACAACACCGCACGGGCGGTGCTGGTCTCGAGCAGATCTCGGTCCGACGCCGAGCTCACGCGGCGTCGGTGCACCATGTGAATCCCGTTGTCCACGCCGACTCCGAGTAGAAGGGGAAGCGCGATCACGTTCGCGTAGTTGAAGGGGAGGCGGAGGAGTACGGTGGCCGCGCCGGTCATCGCACCGGCCAGGAGCAGAGGAATCATGACGCGCGAGGCGTCACGCACGCTTCGCAGGGCTATCAGCAGGAGCAGAAGCGTCGCGACCGACGCCCCGAGCAGGGCGCGTCGGAAGGCCGCCACGACCGCCTCGCCGGCCGAGACATTGATGACCGGCTCGCCGGTCGCACGAGGAGCGATGGTGCGAACCTCGGCGACGAACGCTCGCAGTGCCTCCTCGTCGCCCAGATCGGCCCGCGGGATGACCTCCACACGCCAGGTACCGTCCGCGGCGACCCACCTCCGCACCAAGTCGTCGGGCAGATTCCTTTCGGAGATGGACTTCGCCGCCAGCGAGGCGCGAAGGTCGGCCAGGCTTCGACCCAAACCTCCGACCAGGCTCTCCTCGACACGTGCGAGAGCTCGCGCTTGCCGCTGCCGGGACAGATCGTTCATCCGCCGTTGCCAGCTGCGGATCTGGAAGGTGACGAAGCGGGCGAGATCGACCTCGTCCGGCTCGAGCTCCAGCTCGCGCACGCTGCGCCGAAAACGCTCCACCTCCGCCATGCGCTCCGAGGGCTCCGGCACGACCCGCTCCGAAACTTCGTCGACCGGCTCTGCGAGATCACCGGCTTCCGGGGCGGTGGCCTCGGGGGGAGGACCCACGATCCGGGCGAGTCGCTCGATGACGGCAAGCTTTTCCTCCTGCCTCTCGGGCACGAAGTCCTCCAGAGAAACCGCTGCCTCGACGCTATCGAGCCGCTCCAGCCCCTCGGCGATCTCGGCGGCTTCCTCTCGATCAGCCGCGAGAACGGAGACCGTCATGGGTTTGGCGGTGCTGTCTCGGAGAAGCTCGAGGAAGGTCGCCGTCGACTCACCTTCCGGATCGCGTAGAGAGAGCGGATCCAAGTCGAAGCGGGCGCGAGGGAGAAGCGCCACGGAAGCGAGGGCTACGACCGCTGCGCCGAAGAGCACCGCCGTACGATGGCTCGTCACCCCACCCGCTATCCCTCGGGGCAGGACGCCGCCTACGAGAGGCGCTTCGCCGGGCTTGGGTCGGAACGGGAAAAGACTGAACAGGGCCGGAAGCAGCGTGATCGTGGTGGCGAAGCTGATCAACATACCGGCTCCGCCGATCAGGCCGAGCTCCGAGACGCCCTCGAAGTCCGTCGGGACGAACGCGAAGAAACAGGCAGCTGTCGTCACCGCGCTCAGGAGGAGCGATGCGCCTACATCCGTCGCCGTCTGCTGCAAGGCGTCCTGGTTCGCCGCGTCACGCGTTCGCAGCTCCCGATACCTCAGGCTGTAGTGGATCGCGTAGTCGATTCCAAGGCCGATGTAGAGGACCGCGAATGCCATGCTGATAAGGTTCAAATGACCGACGGCGATCGCCGCAAAGGCCGCCGTCAGCAGGAGCCCGACCAGCAGAGTGATGAGCGCGGCCGTGATCAGCCGGGCGGAGCGCAAGCCCGCGTACAGGATCAGACCGACCATGATCAGCGCCAGCACGCCGGCCGTCTTCATGCCTCCGGCAGCACTGCGCAGCTCTTCCTCCGACATGGGGACGAAACCGGTGAAGCTCACGCCGACACCGTCCTTCGCCGTCAGCCCGAGGCTGTCCACCAGGGTCCGTATCCGGGCGAGCGCCGGCTCGCCGGGAAACAGGAGCTCGAAATTCAGACGCGGCAGGATCTCCACATAACGTCGAAGCTCCTCCGGTGAGGCCTGATGGCCGCTCATCAGATCGCGCCACGGAAGCGGCTGCACGCGGTCGACCATCGAGCTCTCGAACGCCCCACCGACGGCGCCCAGCAGTTCGACGGCGCGCCCCGAGTCCGCGATCAGCATGCTGTCCAGGACGGTGAGGAAGCGACCCAGGTCGGGATCGCCCTCCAGGTCGGACAGCCAGGGCTGGGCTTTCTCGAGCCCGTCCGCGAGATCCCGGAGCTCCTCGAGGTCAGCATAGAGGAGGGCGTTCCGCTCGAAGAACTCCCCGTCGCCCGTGAGGTGGACCTCCTGGAAGAGATCCGGCTCGGCCCGAAGATGTCCTCCCAGCCTACGTTGCGCGTCGGCCGCCAGATCCGCAGTGGCGCCCCGGATGACGACGACGATGTTGTCAGCGTAGTGGGGAAAGAGCCGTTTGTGGCGCTCGTTCTCGACGCGCCACGGAAGATCGGCGGAGAGCATGTCCACCGTGTTCGTATCGATGCCGAGCCGCTGGGTGGTCACGTAAGCGGAGGCAGCAGCGGCGGCGGCGGCGAGAAGCACGACGAGCGACGGAACGCGACCGACCATCCGGGTCCAGTCCGCGAGAAGGCCGCTCATGCCGGCCCGGCGGCCGTCTGGAGAACGGGCGGAACCGCGCACGCCGCGATCAGGCAGCGGCGGGGACGACCGTTCCGCCGACTTCTTCGCCGATCAGGGCCCTGGCCAGAACCCCTTCACGGGTCCCGTCTCCGATCCAGGAGCGGACGCCCTGCGCGGCCAGCGCCAAGGCAGTGTCCAGGCGGTGAGCCATGCCTCCGGTCACATCGGTCGCCCCCGAGCCGCCGACGCTGTGCCTCAGCCGCTCGCCGAGGGATGCCGACACCCTGCTCACCGTAACCCCCTCCGCATCGTAGATGCCGTCGGTTTCACCGAGCCAGATCGCGCGCTCGACGGCCCAGCCGTGATCGGGCAGCGAGTCGGCCAGTCCGGCGAGGACGGTCTCGGTCGAGAGGATGGACGCACCCCGCTCCCGGTCCATGACGACATCTCCGTACGTCACCGGAAGGAGCGATCCCGACAGGGCGAGTGCAAAGGGCTGCGCCTGGAAGGAGAGGATGCGAGCCTCGGAGGCGGTCGCTCCGCTGCTTGGCGCGATCGAGAAAGCGGGCAGATCCACCTCCCGGAGCGCGGCCATGACGAGCGCGTGAAGCTCGGCGGCCTTACGCTGAACGTCGGGCGCGCCGCGAGCCATCCGCGCGAGGCCCTCGCTCGAGCTGAGCCGCGCTCTGCCGGAAGCACCATCCCCCAGCAGCCCGACATCATGCGCGGCCGCATGGCCGAACGAGCCGCTGCCGTGCCCGAGGATCAGACCTCCCTCCAGATTTGGCCAGGCTTCCGCGATCTCTCGGGCCAGCCGATCGATCACCCCGGACCGCGGCGTGTCGGGTCGATCCTTTAGGGTGATCAGACTGCCGCCGAGCTTCACGAGCACGACCGGCCTCATAGAAGATGATCCTCCGACAGTCTCGGGCCGGATCCAACGCCGTCCCGGATGACGCGCCGCACTGAAGCGGTTTCCTTCAGAAGCTCTACGACCTGGTCCTCATCGGCGGGCCGGCAGATGACGTGCACGTTCGGTCCGGCATCCATGGTCGAGTAGGCCTCGACGCCATCCTGTCGCAGATGCCGGATCGCCTCCAGGGTTTCGACGGTGCCGGGCGTCCAGTAGAAGATCGGCGGGATCGCAGACATGCTCACGAGATGAAGGTCGATGCCCTCCTCCTCCATGACGGGACCGAGGAGGTGGAAATCGCGGCTCTCGATGGCCTGTCGCACCGCCTCCAGTCGCCCGGGCAGCAGGGCGAGCCGTTCGCGAAAGTAGGGGCTCGATCTCACGCGGCGGTGACCCTCGAGCGAGGAGACGGACTTCGGCTCCGTGGCCACGACCGCGATCACGTCACGAAGCTCCCAATCCTCTGCGGATGCCAGCGGACGTCCATACACGTCCTCCTCGTGAGGTCCGCCTGGAAGCTCTACGTAGCCACCGAGCACGGAGCGCGCCGCCGAGCCCGACCCGCTGCGGCGCGCCAGGACCGACAGCTCCTGTCTCGACGGGGCGAGCCCCAACGCCCGAGTCGTGGCGAGGGTCAGAGAGGCGAAGCCGGAGGCCGATGATGCCAGTCCCGCCGCGGCCGGGAAGCTGTTCTTCGTCGCCACCCGGAAGGACACGTCGTCGTCCGCCAGGCACCGGAGGCGCGCCAGCTGGTCCAGAATTCGGCTTGCAAAGGCTTCCGGCGCGGGCTGAAGACCTTCCGATTCGGCGAGAAAAACCTCGTCCGCCGAGCCGGGATCGTCGGACTCGGCTGGGCGCGTCTCGACCGTGCATGTGCTAACGCACCGGCTGAGAGTCATGGATATGGAGGTGTTGAGGGGAACGCCGCGTTCCAGATCGTGAGCCCCCCAGTACTTGATGAACGCGATGTTCGCCGGCGCCTCCGCCGTGGCACGTCCGTTCACGCAGCCTCCAATCGCAATCCGGGCGCTCCGAGACCCACATCGTACCGACGCAGGCCCCGGAGAAACGCCCAGCCATCCAGAGTCGAGGGCTCCGGATGGAAGACGAGGATGCAGCCGGCGCCGGCGGGCGTAGATTCCAGCGAGCCGGCTCCCGAGATCTTCGCAGCACCTCCCTGGGCCTCTATCTGTCGAATCAGCTCTCGAACTTCCCCGGGGACAACGCCCAACTCCTCCAGCCCTCGCTCGTACTCGCGGATGCATGCGATCACGGCGGCAGGCTCGGGCTCGCTCTCGGCAAGCTCCGATCGAAACGTCCTCGTCGTCTCGCCCATTTGCTCGAGAAGAGGCCCGTAGCGCCCGCGTTCCGCCTCCACCCGCTCTCGCACCGCTTCCACGACCGTACCTGTCGATTCGGCCGGCGGCCCGGTGTCGAACACGCGGAACGCCGCCAGCAGCTTCGAGCGATCCAGCGCCCGGCTGAACTGGAGGTCGCCCCTCGCGTCCGGTTCCGCCCAGACCATGCCACCCTGCAGAACCGTGGATCCGTCGACACCCGAAGGGAACCCGTGCTGTCGCCTCTCGACCTCGAGAGCGATTCGCTCGACGACGTCGTCGGCGACGGGAGGGGCACAGGCGGCGAGGGTGCCGGCGACGACGCCGACAGCCAGCGCAGCCGAGCTGCCCATGCCCCGCCCGAGCGGAATCCGGGACTCCACCTCGAGCGTCAGGGATGGAGGAGCGGTCGGGGCGATAGCCCCGGATTCGTCTAGCAGGTAGGCGATGGCCTCGCCGACCGCGACCTTGATGAGGTGGGCGGGGTCATCGTCGCTCACGCCCTTGAAGCCCTCCGCGGTGGGCGCGTCTGCATATCGCTCCCAGCGCTCGCGCACGGACTCGGCGTATGAGGCCAGGTCGGCCCATGTCGACTGGAGCTCCAAGGCCTGAAGGGTCCCACCCGCACGCTCGGTCGCGCGGATCGTGACGGATCCGCCGTCCGGCGTCCTCGGCCTCTGGGTCACCGCGGCAACGAGGCGCAGATCGACGGCCGTGACGAGCGCCGGATGACCGTACACGACCGCGTGCTCCCCCATGAGGATCAACGTCCCCGGTACCGACGCCCGAACGGTAGTCAACATCGTTGCAAGTCTCTACAAGCACGGAGCGGGCGACCGCCGCCGCCCGCTCCCTGACCACCCAAGAGCCCTGGAAGGTACGGGGGCGAGATCAGCCGCTGCCGGGCCGATCATCCGGGGGTGCATTTCCACGGCCCAGCTTCTCGTGCGCGCTGGCCAGATCCTGAGAGGTGAACGCCGCCATCAAGGACATCTCCCCCGCCAGTACCGTGGCCCCGAAGATCTCCGCCAGACGCAACGCGGCTCGTCCGGGCTGTGACGGATCCGCCTTGATGCCCAGCATCTCCAGCGCCTCCCTCTGCGTGTCCAGCTCCGTTCCGCCGCCGACGCAGCCGATCGGCACGGCCGGCATGTAGACCGAGGCGTAAACCGCTTCGGGACCGAACGCCTCTATGCAGGTGATGCCCATAGAGCCTTCCACGACGTGCGCCGGGTCCTGTCCCGTCGCGATGAAGAGCGCGGCCAGTAGGTTGGCGTAGTGCGCGTTGAAGCCCACCGCGCCGGCGGCGATGGAGCCGAGCAGGTTCTTCCGGTACTGGACCTCGACCAGCGCGCGTGACGTCGTCTTGAGGATTCTGCGAAGAACGGCGGCCTCGAGGATGACCTCCGCGAAGATCCGCTTGCCCCTTCCTTCGTGGAAGTTGATCGCCGCCGGCTTCTTGTCGACGCAGTAGTTGCCTGACAGGGCGACACAATCGACACCCGTCTCGGGCTCGATGAGCTCCCGGACGATCCGGTCGCAGGCGATCGTCGCCATGTTCATCCCCATGGCATCGCCGGAGGCGAACCGGAAGCGCAGCAGCACCGTCGTGCCGAAGCTCTTGGGTCGAATGTCGAGCAGCTTCAGGTGACGGCTCGTCCTCTCGGCGATATGGCGGATCTCGTCGATGCGCTCCTCGACCCACTCTATGAACTTCCGAGTGGCATCCAGCCCGGACGTCCGGAAGACGGGCGCGCGCGTCATCCCGACGTCCTCCACGTGCACGCGGGCTCCACCGGCGGCGCGGATCGCCGAGCAGCCCCGGTTCGTGCTGGCCACGAGCGCCGCCTCCGTGGTGGCGAGAGGTACATACACTTCCTCGTCCATGTGCTCGCTCCGCACGTGCAACGGCCCCACGACACCCATCGGGACCTGCGCCACACCGATGAAATTCTCGCAGTTTCGGAGTGCGGCCCGGCTAGAGTCGAGCGAGAAATGCCCGATGTCCTCCAGACCGGTACCGGTCAGCTGCTCGAGGGCCTGCCGTCTGATCTCCGCCTGGACATCCGGAGGAAGATCGCGTGGAAGCTCGTGAAAGCCGATCTCCCCCGCGACGAGCGCCTGGACGAGCTGGTCCCGCGTCCGGGCCACAGAGGCCTTGGACGCCTTGGAGGCTAAGGTGGATGCTTTGCTCATGTTCCGGACCTTTTAAGTAGGTCGACGTGCCGAAGCTCGTCGATCGTACGTGTCCCCACACATAACATCGCGATCCTGAGTTCGTCCACGATCCGCCCCACCCTTTCGATCACCGCCTCGGTCGACACCGTGGCGGGCTTCAACAGCGGGTATGCCGCACCTACCAGATGAGCACCGAGGGCGATCGCTTTTGCCGCGTCCAGCCCGTTTCTGATCCCGCCGCTCCCGATCACGGTAACGCCAGGGACAGCCGCCACTTCCTGGATCGAGACAGGCGTCGGAATACCCCAATCGGCGAAAAGCTCCCCGATCTCCACGTCGTCGGCGCGACGAGCCTCGATGCGAGCCCAGCTCGTCCCACCTAGCCCTGCCGTGTCGATGATCCTGATCCCCTGCTCCGCCAGCGCCCGCGCCGTGTCACCAGAGATCCCGCAGCCGATCTCCTTGGCGATCACTGGAACTTCGAGCTCCCGGGCAATTCCTCCCAGTTTCGGCAACAGGCTACTGAAATCCGTGTCGCCTTCGGGCTGAATCGCCTCCTGGAGCACATTCAAATGGAATGCCAGCGCGTCCGCGTCAATCATCTCGACGGCGGCCCTACATTCCGCGATTCCGTACCCGTAATTGAGTTGAACGGCCCCGAGGTTCGCCAGTAGGGGGATCGTTGGCGCGAGGTCCCTCACCTGGAAGCTGGCTGCCTGGAGCGGATCCTCGAGCGCCTTGCGCTGCGAGCCGACGCCGAGCGCTATGCGGAGATCCTCCGCAGCCCGTGCCAGGTTGCGGTTGATCTCGCCGGCCGCCTCCGTGCCGCCGGTCATGCATGAGACCAACAGAGGCGCCTCGATGCGCTTTCCGAGAAACTCGACCGAAAGGTCGATTTCATCCAGGGCAATCTCGGGCAGCGCATGGTGCTCGAAGGCGTACTCGTCGAAGAAGCTGCCTCCCGCCTGGTTGCCGGCGTCGAGTGCCAGGCGGATGTGCTCGGCCTTCCGGTCACGCTCGATCGCCGTGACGGTGTCTCGGTCGCTCATCGGTCCCGGTGTCCCGAATACACGATCAAACCGTCCAGAAAGCCGTGATCTGCCGATCTCAGCGGCGCTTCTTCCAGCGCCGCCCGGGCATCCTCGAGACGCTCCTCGATCATCCGGGAAACGGCGTCGAGCCCGCCGGACTCGAGGATGATCCGTCTCGCGCGGCTAGCTTCCTCTTCTCCCAGATCCGGTCGTCCGAGCATCGCGCGAAGCTCCTTCGCCGCGCCTGCCTCGGCGAGCCCCAGCGTCCGGTGGATGAGGAAGGTGTACTTGCCCTCGGTCAGGTCGGACGCCACCGGCTTACCGACCGCCTCGGCGTCGCCGAAGGTGCCGAGCACATCATCCCGCAACTGGAAGACCTCTCCCACGGCCCGGCCATACCGAGCCAGCGCCGCCCGCGCGGCGGGCGGAGCTCCGGCCAGCAACGCCCCGAGCTCTATCGGGCGCTCGACCGAGTACCGGCCCGACTTGAGGCGGAGCGCTCGAAGCAGTTGACCCTCGGTCGGATCGGGCTCGTAGGGAAGCAGCATTTCCAGGTACTGGCCGCGGATCACCTCCTCGCACATCCCCGAGAACGCCGCGTCGAGAGCACGCCCGTTCTCCGATCCGTCGCTCAGCGAGCAACGGGCCGAAGCATACAGCTCCACGGCCCATGTGTGCGCGAGATCGCCGAGCAGGATGGCCACCGAACGCCCGAAGTCGGCGGCGTCGCCGGCTCGGCCTCGAGCCTGATGGATCTCCCTATAGCGAGCGTGCGCGGAAGGCTGCCCTCTGCGCGTCTCGCTGTGGTCCATGATGTCGTCGTGAATGAGCAGATAGGTGTGCAGCAGCTCGGTGCTCATGGCGAGCGGCAGCACAGCCTGATCGGAAGCTCCGCCACACGCACGGTATGTGTGGTAGACCAGAGCCGGCCGAAGGCGCTTACCGCCGCTGGTGACGAGACGACGCACCTCCTCGACCAGCTCGCGGCTCTCCGGCTCCTCCGCCACTTCGTGGAGCTTCCGATCGAAGAAGTCGGCCAGCTCTCTCTCCAAACGCTCGCGGAACTCTTCGAGCCGGAGCAGAAAGCCGGACATCGCGGAGCCCCGTTCGGCCTCGATCGTCCCTGTGGGGGCCATCAGCTCGCCACCTTCGTCCTCGTAACGCCACCCGAAACGGCAAGATAGCAGGCTACGGCTTCCGCCAGAGCCCGACCGCAAGCGTCGATCCGGCTCCTCATCCTTAAAAGGTCGGGTATGACGCGCGGGTGACGTGCGGCGTGACGCAGGACGGCCGGCCGCTGGATTTCCCCGCCTGGTCCGGAACAGTCATGAAGGAAGTCCGGAAGGCTCTCGGAAACCGTGTCCAGGACCGCCCGAATGACGATCCACGACACTCCAGCCTCCTCCGCCGCCGCCACGAAGTGGGCCGACTCGAGATCCAGAACGGCGGCTTCCCCTCCCGGCACGAGGTCCCGCCTCACGCGGTGCTTCTCGTCCGCCGTCAGAACCAGGTCATCGACCGTGACGACGGTGCCGAGCCTTGCCCCGGCGGCCCGAGCTGCCGAGACCGATACCACCGGCGCCTCTCGGCCCGACCCGTCGGTCGAGATGACCCGACGCGCCATGATGAGATCCGCAGGCCTGAGGTCGGGACTGAGACCGCCGGCCGAGCCGACCGCCAGCACACGATTCACAGGCACGGCCCCCAGCAGGGCCCGCACGCCGTTGAGAGCGCGTTCCGCCCCATCTCCCGTGACGAGAACCGCCAGCGGCTCGTGGCCGAGGAGGCCCAACGTCAGGCCGAGCCAGCCCCCCGACGCCTCCGCCAGCGTCAGTGGCGCCTCGGTCCGGTTCGTCAACCGTCCTACCAGAGGAGCAAGCTCCTCCGGTATCGCGCCCACCACCGCCGTTCGCGGGCTGGTCGAGACCGTCGCTATCCGGCGAGATTCCATTTCACCATCCGCGCCATATCACGCGGATTCCTCCGTAGCTCGATGACCGCGGACGCCTCGAAGCCCGAGTGCATCTTGCAGTTGGTGCACAGCGGATCGGATCGGGACTCCCAGTAGCTCCAATCCGTACCGTTCCAGAACTCATCCCAGTCGAACGTGTTCGTCTTCTGGATGAGGTAGCAAGGACCCTTCCACCCCATGGGCGTAAAGGTCACGGTGCTCCATGGGGAGCAGCCGTAGTCTCTATAGCCAGCCGCGAACTCGAGGAACATCGGCGTGGACGTGAACTTGTAGCGATCCGAGAGCTCGAGCACACGCTTGAACTTACGCTCGATGTCCTGACCGGTCAGGAAGATGCTCTCCTCGACGGACTCGTACTGATAGCCGGGCGAGATGAGCATCCCGTCGACGTCCACGTCACGCGTCAGGAACTCGCACAGCTCCTCCACCTCCGCGATATCGGTCTCCTTGTAGACCGTCGTGTTGGTGATCACGTGATACCCGAGGCGCTTGGCCTCTCTCATCATCGCGATCGCCTTGTCGAACACGCCTTCCCGGTCGACCACGTAGTCGTGCGTCGCCTGCATCCCGTCGAGGTGAACGTTGATCGTGAGTCGCTTGTGGGGCTCGATCTTGCCGAAGACGCGCTTGTCGAGCAGCAAGGCGTTGGTGCAGAGATAGATGTGCTTCTTGCGGGCGATGATCCCGTGGATGAGCTCCTTGAGCTCCGGGTAGACCGTCGGCTCTCCACCGCACAGCGAGACCGCCGCCGCCCCGCAATCGTCCAGCGCCTTGAGGCAGACATCCACCGGAAGACGGTCCTTGAGCTCGCCGGTGTGCCGCTCCACCGAGCAGCCGAGGCAGGCTAGATTGCAGGTCCAAAGAGGCTCGAGCATCATCACGAACGGGAAACGCTTGTTGCCTCGCAGGGCGTTCCTCACCTGCAGCCTGATCATGTCGGTGGTGATATGAAGGGGAAAACGCATCTCAGAGATCGATCGCCTGGCGGTATGTGGCGAGGGCAAGCAGCGGAAAGTAGTCATCATACAGGTGGTACTTCAGATAGAACACCTTGGGGAAGCCGGTGCCCGTCCAATGCTCATCGTCCCAGGACCCGTCCTTGAGCTGCATGCGCCTGAGGAAATCCACGCCCCGGCGGACCGCGTCGGACGTGTAGTCGCCGGTCGCGAACAGTCCCAGCAGCGCCCAGGAAGTCTGAGCGGCCGTGCTGTCGCCGATGCCCTTCAGGTCCGGCTCCTCGTACGAGCGTAGCGTCTCGCCCCACCCACCATCCTCGTTCTGACGGGAGCGCAGCCAACGAACGGCGCGCTGGTAGCGCTCCTGCTGCATATCCACGCCGAACCGGCTGAGACCGTCCAGGGCCAGCCAGGTACCGTAGATGTAGTTGCAGCCCCAACGGCCATACCACGTGCCGTCCTCGCATTGGCGCGATTCGAGAAACGCGATGGCCCGTTGCACCGCAGGGTCGTTCGGATCGAAGCCCTCGAGCGAGAGGGTCTCGAGCACACGACCCGTGATGTCCTCCCAGCTGGGATCGATCATCGCGTTGTGATCGGCGAACGGGATGAGCTTCAACAACTCTTTGTCGCAGCCCCGGTCGAAGGCCGCCCAGCCGCCGTCCGGGTTCTGCATCGAGAGCAGCCACCGGAACGCGCGACGCCGGGCCGCGTCGACCCGCTCGCCGAGCTCGGGGTCGGTGATCCGCATCCGCCCGAGGGCGGTGAGGACCATCGCGGTATCGTCACAGTCGGGATAGAACTCGTTCGCGTACTCGAAGTACCAGCCGCTGACCTCGCGGTGGCCGTTCTTCCGCTGCCAGTCCCCGGGATGTCTCACCTCCTTGGTGAGCAACCATTCGGCCGCTCGCCGGAGCGCCTCGTGGTCCGGATCGAGACCGGTCGCCGCGAGGATCCGAGCTGCCTGGGCCGTATCCCATACCGGCGAGAGCGCGGGCTGGATCTTCAGCGCGTCCCCGAGGTCGACCTCCAGTTTCTCGAGCGCACGGAGCTGACTCTCGATGGCCGGATCGTCCGGCGAGTAGCCGAGACATCGAAACGCAAACACCGTGTTGACGATCGCGGGGAAGATCGCTCCCAGACCGTCGCTCATGGCGAGTCGTCTTCGGGTCCACTCCTCGGCAACGCGTAGCGCCTTGCGGCGCAGAACCTTGAAGCGGCCCCGCTCCAGCAGCTTGATTCCCTGATCGGCCCGGTGGAACAGGTAGTGCCACCCTCTGGTCCAGCGGCCTTCCCCGTTCGTCGTCGTCCGGGACTCGCTCGCTGGCAGGAAAAGCTCGCGGATGTGCGCATGCTCCGGCACCGGACAGCGCGGCTTGTAGGCCCAGATGATCGAGAGGGGGACGAAGATGCCGCGTGACCAGGATGACATCTCGTTGAGGTTGAAGTAGAACCACCCCGGCAGGAGCAGCATTTCGGGCGGGACGGCCGGGCACTTCTCCCAACCGTACTGTCCGAAGATGGACAGGTAGATCTGGGTGTAGGTGTTGGTGGCCTCGACGCCGCCGAGGTCGAGGATGACCCGGCGTGCCTTTGCCATGTGCGGGGCATCCGGATCATCTCCAAGAAGCTTCAGGACAAAGTACGCCTTGACGGACGCGCTCACCTCCGGCGGGCCGCCGTGGTAGATGGCCCAACCTCCCTCGGGCAGCCGCGAGATGGATGGCGCGATCGAGTTGCTCCGCTGAGATCGGTGCGCCGGAGGCTTCGGCCACGGCGCGAGATGCTTGTTCCGCGACCTGCATAGGCGTATTGGTCGTCCCAGAAGTCATGTCAGAGTCTGTTCGGCGGCTAGCCCTTGCCTATCCCCACTTCGGACGCCGAATCCGAGCCGGCCGTGCGCAACGACACATATCGAGAGGCCCGCACTGCGAAGCTTCCGAGCCCCCTCGGTTGCGAATTTAGGGCATTCTAAATAAATATTTAGGGACCCCTAAAACATTGGATCCGGCAACTGGATCCGACAAGCGGCGCCAATCTACCCCGTTGGCGGCCGTTGTGCACAGTCGGGAGGCTCCCTGAGCAGCTCTTACTTATACCGAGATGACGTGAACGAAGCACGAGCCGGGGACAGGCTGGCCGTCCCAATCGGGAACCCAACCCATCGGTTAGCGGGCCTGGCGCGCGCCCTGTGGTCTCCATCCTGCCTCGTCAGTCTGCTGGTCCTCCCGGTTGGGGCGCTGCAGGCTCAGCCGGTGCGGGAGGATGAGGTCGATCGATGGGCCGACGCCCTTGTCACGGACAGGCCCGACTTTACGGAGAGCGCGCTCACTGTGGCGCCGGGCCGCTTTCAACTGGAGGGCGGTTACACCTTCTCGAGACTCGAGGGCGAGAGAAGCCATACGGTCGGCGAGCTGCTGGCACGGATCGGCGTCGTGGACCGCCTCGAGTTCCGGCTCGGACTCAACTCCTTCGTCTTCCGCAGCGAGCCAGATGCGGTCGACAGCCTTCCGTCCGAACGGAATCGCTCCCTGCGCGGGCTGGACGACGTCACGCTCGGGCTCAAGGTGGAGGTACTCAGGCACCCACCGTCGAAGCCCGGCCTGCCGCAGCTGGGGATTCTGGTCGGCACCACCATCCCTACCGGACGCTCAGAGATCGGGTCATCGGGCCTGCAGCCGGGTGCGATCCTGGCGGCAGGCTGGGACCTCACGGATTGGCTCTCGGCCGGCATGAACGTGGGCTACGCGTATCCTGAAGACGAGAACGGCCGTTTCGACGAGCTCTCGGGTAGCGTTGCCCTCGGCTTTGGGCTGACGAAAAGACTCGGCGCCTTCGCCGAGTGGTTTGGCATCTATCCGCTCCCGTCGGACCGGGAGGCCGCGAACAACGCCGACGCCGGCTTCACGTACCTGCTCAGTCCCGGCTTTCAGCTCGACGCCCGCGTCGGGGTCGGTCTTGGCGGTCCGCGGCCGAACTTCTTCATCGGCGCCGGCGCCGCCTGGAGAATCTAGGATGCACGCTCGACCTTCCCATGGCAGCCCCGCGGTTCGCAGATTGAAGGGATCAGAGAATGATTGCTCAGTAGAACGCCGGAGGTCGGGATCGATGATCGAGGCTCGCACCATCGCTGGGGATGCCATTCGGCGCACCGTTCAGCGCATCGCGATCGCAACCGTCGCCCTGGGGCTCATCACGGCCGGAGAGGCGCGCGGTCAGGCCGTCGAGGTCACGGGCACTCTGGTCGTGGTCAACAAGAGGGCCAGCACGGCGACGATC
>JARRMU010000015.1:0-43504 GCA_037385645.1 Gemmatimonadales bacterium | reverse complement strand
GATGCCGTTATGATTGCCACTGACAAAATTGTAATTACACCTGCTCATTATTATATGTGGTCTGAGATAGATAATGCGCCCTATCTTGTACTTTTTGATCCCACGAGATCGCGCGGGACCACGGCCTGGACCTGCTGCACGTGCATTACGCGATCCCCCACGCAACCACCGCCTGGATCGCCCGGGAGATGCTGCGAAGCGAGGGCAGTGACGTGAAGCTCGTCACGACCCTTCATGGCACGGACATCACCTTGGTCGGACAGGATCCGTCCTACTGGTCGATCACCAAGTTCTCGATCGAGCATTCCGATGGGCTGACGGCGGTGTCGCAATACCTGCAGCGCGAGACGTACAAGGCGTTCCAATGTCCGGAGTGTGCGATCCGCGTCATCCCGAACTTCATCGATCCGGCCGTCTACGAGCGCGGGCGCTACGAGTGCCAGCGTGGAGTGCTGGCCCCGGATGACGAGAAGATCGTCATGCACATCTCGAACTTCCGTGCGGTCAAGCGCATCGAGGACGTCGTCCGGGTCTTCGATCGGCTCGCTCGCACCGTCCCCTCGAGGCTGATCTTCGTGGGTGACGGACCCGATCGGCAGGTAGCGGAGGATCTCTCACGGGAGCTGGGTTGGGAGAAGCGGGTGACCTTCCTGGGCAAGCTGGAGTCGGTGGCGGAGTTGCTGGCGTGTGCCGACCTCTTCCTGCTCCCCAGTGAAGAAGAGTCCTTTGGGCTCGTCGCTCTCGAGGCGATGGCGAGCGGTGTTCCCGTCATCGGCAGCTCGGGTTCGGGTCTCTCAGAGGTCGTGACCGATGGGCTCACCGGTCGTCTCCACCCGGTGGGCGATGTGGAGGCGATGGCCGAGAGTGCCGTCGAGCTGCTGAGTGACTCCGAGTGCTGGAGCCGTGTGTCACGCGCCGCTCGCGAATCCGCGGTCGAGCGGTTCTCCTCCGACCGCATCGTGCCCCAGTACGAGAGCTTCTACGAGGAAGTGCTGGCGGTTGACAGCTCATAGCTCCGTTCCAGGGGCTCGAACAGGCGCCCGTATCGTGAAGGTCTCATGAATGCGCTCGAAGCGGCGTTGCTCGGCCTGGTGCAGGGGCTCACCGAGTTCCTTCCCGTCTCCAGCAGCGGTCACCTGGTGCTGGGCCAGGCGCTGCTCGGCATCCGCGTGCCGGGCGTGGCCTTCGAGGTGGCGGTCCACGTGGCCACCCTGCTTGCCGTGCTCGTCGTGTACCGGAGCCGAATCGTCGAGCTCGTGCGCGGACTGCTGACGGGCGATCAGGACTCGGCGGCCTACGTGGGTCTTCTCGTCGTGGCCTCGGCGCCCGCCGCGGTAATTGGTGCTACGGCGCGTCCGTTTCTCGAGAGCGCCTTCGAGCGACCGTCTCTGTCCGCCGGCTTCCTTCTCCTCAGCGGAGTCTTGGCCTGGTCGATCGATCGGGCCACGCGCGCCGAGTCGACGGCCGGTGCCCTGCGTGATCGGCCCAGTGTTCTCGGCGCCGTAGTGGTCGGGCTCGCTCAGGCGCTCGCCATACTGCCGGGGATCTCACGCTCCGGAAGCACCGTGGCGGCGGGTGCCGGAACTGGCGTCGGTGTGGTCCGCATGGCCGAGTTCTCCTTTCTCCTCTCGGTGCCGGCCATCGCCGGGGCCGCGCTGCTCGAGTCGATAGGGAGAGAGGCATCGTGGGAGGCGGTAGGGGGCGGCCCGCTGGTCGTCGGCTTCGCCGTGGCCACGGTCGCTGGGATCCTTGCGATCCACCTTTTTGTCCGGATGCTCCGATCACGACGCTTCCGCTGGTTCGCGTACTACTGCTGGCTGGTCGGTGGAGCGTACTTGCTGGCTGCGGCCGCGAGCCCGGGGCTCCGGTGAGGCCGGTATGAGTCAGCGGTCGTCGGACCCGGAGATGGCGCTGATCGAGGCGGCGCTCGCCGAGGACATCGGCGAGGCCGACTGGACCACCCGCTGGACCATCTCCGAAGAGGCGCGGGGTTCGGCCCGGATCGTCGTGCGCGCGGACGGCGTGATTGCGGGAACGAGGCCCGCGGAAGCGGTCTTTCGGCGGCTGGACCCCGAGGTACGGATCGACTGGCGGCGCGCCGACGGCGATGGGGTGCAGCCGGGCTCGGTGGTCGCCGATCTGAGCGGGCGGCTGCACGCGATCCTGACCGCGGAGCGGACGGCGCTCAATTTTCTGGGCCGACTGTCCGGAATCGCCACGCTCACCTCCCGATACGTGGAGGCGGTCGAAGGGACGGGCTGCCGCGTCGTAGACACCCGAAAGACGACGCCCGGTTGGCGGCGGCTGGAGAAGGAAGCGGTCGTGGCCGGAGGCGGCGAGAACCATCGCTCGGGGCTGTATGACATGGTTCTGCTCAAGGAGAACCATCTCAGACAGGCCGGTGGGGTGGGTCCCGCGCTGGATCACGTGATCGAGCGCGCCCGCGCGGCCGGCCTCGAGGTCGAGGTGGAAGTGACGGACCTCGCGGAGCTGGGAGCGGCTCTCGAACGTCCGCCTGGCGCCCGGCCCGACCGGATACTGCTGGACAATATGACGCCGGAGATGCTTCGAGATGCCGTTCAGGCCGCCCGAAAGGTCGACCCGCCGGTCCCCTTGCTCGAGGCATCGGGAGGCATCACCCTTGACTCCGTGCGAGCGATCGCCGACACGGGCGTCGATCTCGTGTCGGTCGGAGCGCTCACGCACTCGGCGGCGACGCTCGATCTGTCGCTACTCTTGACGCCGTGAGCGGGCACCGCCCCACACGCGAAAGGCAGGCATGAGCGCGAGGCGAATCTCCAAGTGGGCCGGTCGAACCGAGGCCGAGCTGCGTCGAAGGTGGGAGCGGCCCGACGTGCATCTCTTCGGCAAGGTCGGCTCGACCAACGACGAGGCCAAGAGACTGGCCGAGAAGGACGCGCCGGCCGGTACGATAGTGATCGGTCGCGAGCAGACAGGGGGTCGGGGCAGGGGGGGACGCGTCTGGCACTCGCCGCCCAACTCGGGTGTCTACCTGAGCATGGTCTTTCGCCCGATCGAGGTGGGGAACCCCGGGCTTCTTCCGGTGGCAGCGGGACTCGGCGTCGTTCGCGCCCTGGACCTCGCCTTCTCGACCCTCGGGCCCGCCCTCAAGTGGCCTAACGACATCTATGCGGGCGAGCGGAAGTGTGGAGGCATCCTCGCCGAAGCGTCCTGGTCGAAGCGGGCGCCGCGCCAGGTCATCGTCGGGGTGGGCATCAACGCGAAGCCGCTGCCATCCTCCGTGCCCGCGGCCGTGCGTTCCTCCGCCACCTCGATCGAGGATGAGATCGGCGCACAGGTGGATCTGGCGGACGTAGCGGATGCGATCGTGCATGGACTCGAGGCCTTCCTGCGCGAGCCGGCCTCGGTGCTGGACCACGGCGCCCTCGAGCTCCTGGATCACTACGACTGGCTGAGGGATCGCCGGGTCAGCGTCCTCGTCGATCGGGCCGAGTCGGCGACGACCGGCGTGGCCGTGGGGATCGCGCCGGATGGCGCGCTGCTGTTCCGTCCGGACCGCGGCGCGTTGCGCCGAATCGAGAACGCCGTCGTGGTTCCGGAGACGCCGTTGCCCAGAAAGGCATCTGGGTAGAGCGTGATCCTGGCCATCGACGTCGGCAACACCGAGACCGTGCTCGGCGTCCTCGACGGGCTGGAGACGGTGCGTTCCTGGCGGTTGGCCACAGAGCGGGGCCGGACGTCCGATGAGCTCACGCTTCTGGTTCGAGGCTTCCTCCACGACGACGGCCTGCCGGACGAGCGGCCAGCGGGAGCGGTCGTGGCATCGGTCGTCCCGGTTCTGGACCGAGCCTGGGAGGGCGTCTGCTCCTCGCTGGGCTTCGAGGTCGTTTTCTTGACCGCCGGGTCGGCCGATCGCATCCCGATCCGCCTCGACGTGGACGAGCCATTCGAGGTCGGCGCGGACCGGCTTGCCAACACGCTGGCCATCGCGGAGCGAAGCCGGAATGCCATCGTAGTGGACGTCGGAACCGCCACCACATTCGACTGCATAACGGCCGAAGGCGTGTTCCTGGGCGGAGTGATCGCGCCGGGGCCGCTGGCGGGGATGGAGCGCCTCTCGCAGGCGGCATCTAAGCTCATGCAGGTGGACGTGGCGCCTCCTGAGAGAGTCATCGGACGGAACACCATTGCCTGCCTCGGCTCGGGAGTCTTCTACTCGGTCGTGGACGCGATCGACGGAATCGTGAGGAGGATCCTCGCCGAGTGGCGGCCGGGGGCTCCACTCGTCATCGGGACCGGTGGGCTGGCGGATCTCATCGCACCGCACTGCGAGACGATCGAGCGCGTAGAGCCGCACCTGACGCTGCAGGGGCTGGCGATCGCGGGCCGTCACCTCCTTCCGTGAAGATGCCACGCCGCCTTGCTTCAGGGGCGGCGGGTTGGTTGATCGGCCTGTCCGCGGCGCTTGCACTGCCCGCGCCGACCGATGCCTTGGCTCAGGAGGGCGACGTCGGCGGCTTCGGGGCGGCGGCGAGCCACATGCAGGCGCGCTACGAAGCGATGCTCCTGGGGACGATCGAGCCCGATTCGATCAGGCGATGGGCGCATGTCCTCGGAGCGCGCCCGCACGTGGCGGGCACGCCGGCGCAGGCAATCACGAGGGATTCCGTCCTCGCGTGGATGGCCCGAGCCGGCCTCGATGTCCACTCCGATACGCTCGTGGCCTATCTCCCGCACCCGCGGCTCGTCTCCCTGGAGAGACTCTACCCGGCCCCGCGACCGATCTCGCTCGATGAGCCCGAGCTCCCCGAGGCAGGCGGTCCCGCCCGCGAGCCGTTCCGTGCGTTCAACGCGCACACGGGTTCAGGGCGGGCGGAGGGGGACGTGGTGTTCGCCAACTACGGGCTTTCGAGTGACTACGCGGTTCTGGACTCGCTCGGGGTGGAGGTCGCCGGCACGATCGTCGTCGCTCGGTACGGGCGCTCATTCCGAGGGATCAAGGTCCGCGAGGCGGAGCGGCGAGGGGCTGCCGGGCTCATCCTCTACTCGGACCCGGACGATGACGGCTACCGGGCGGGCGATGTTTACCCTGACGGTCCGATGCGGCCAGGATTCGGGGTGCAGCGTGGCAGCGTTCTGAACTCGTCCGGCGACCCGTCGACGCCGGGATGGCCGTCGCTTCCGGGAGCGAGGCACCTCATGGAGGAGGAGATGAGCGGCATCGCGCGCATCCCCGTGTTACCCGTCTCTTACCAGGCGGCGGCCGAGCTGCTCTCGGGCCTCGACGGTCCGCCCGCACCTCGCGGGTGGCAGGGCGCGTTGCCGTTCTACTACCGCACCGGCCCGGGTCCCGTGCGGGCCGGGCTCACGATAGAAACCGAGCGGGGACGGGAGGCATTGCACCCGATCCACAATACGATCGGCGTGCTGGTCGGCTCGGAGCTGCCCAATGAGTGGGTCATACTCGGCGCTCATCGAGACGCCTGGGGGCCCGGAGCACTGGACAACGTGAGCGGTACCGCCGCCGTCTTGGCGGCGGCCCATGCCTTCGGCACGGCAGCCCGCGACGGGTGGCGACCTCGCAGAACGATCGTCTTCGCCACCTGGGACGCCGAGGAGTGGGGCCTGGTCGGATCGACGGAATGGGTCGAATCCCATGCTGACCAGGTCGGCGGCGCTGCCGTCGCGTACCTCAACCAGGACGCTCCCGTCAGCGGTCCGAATTTCTACGCCTCCTCGACACCGGAGCTCAAGCTGCTCATCCGGGAGGTGGCTGCCGCGGTCAAGAGTCCGGCTGGCGGAGGTTCGGTTCTCGAGCAGTGGGCCGCCGGCGCCGGGCCGAGCGGCCAACCGCGCGTCGGCGACCTGGGTGGTGGGTCCGACCACGTGCCGTTCGTACAGACGCTCGGGATTCCGGGAGCCGGCTTCGGCTTCGGCGGGCGCGGCGGCGTGTACCACTCGGCGTACGATGCGGCCGATTGGATGGAGCGTTTCGGGGATCCCGGATACCGTCGTCACGCGGCCGTGGCATCCATGCTGGCGATCCTGGCCGCGCGGCTGGCGAACGCAGAGCTGCTGCCCTACGACTTCCCGGGCCTGGCCGCCGATCTGGAGAAGCGGGTCGGAGAGGTGATGGGAGAGTTGCGGCGTTCCGTGCAGGAGGGTGAGCTTCCCGCGCTGGAAGAGGCGCTCGAGGCCGTGCGCGCCGACGTGATCCGGCTTGGCGAGGAGGCGGGCGGGTTCGAATCCGCCGCCGCGGTAGCTCTCGAGCAGGGCATCGACGCTGGAGGCATGGAGGCGGCGAACCGGCACATTCGAAGCGCCGTGCGGGCCTTCCGATCGGAGCGCGCACTCCCCGGGCAGCCCGGGCTTCGACAGATCCTCTACGCGACCGACCCGGACGATGGATACGCGACGCTCGCCCTTCCAGGCATTCGGCTCGCGCTACGGCACGAGGATATGGCCGAGGCCGGCTTGCGCATCGAAGAACTCGGCGAGCACATCGCCGCGGCCACCGCATTCCTCGCGGCCGCACGCCGGGCGCTGGAAAGCCGGTCCGTCGAGGATCGCTAGTTGCCGGCCGGCGTCAGCTGCTCTTGAAGCGGTTCCTCATCTCCTCGGCCTTGTCGGGCTTGATCAAGCGCAGGATCAGGTAGCCGACAAGTACGATGAAGGCGATCTTGATGGCCAAGGCCAGCAGTGGGCCGATGATCGCGGTCAGAAGCCCCAGCGCAAACACTCCGCCGACGCCGACCGCGAACAATAAGAGAAGCGAACGAAACATCGAAACCTCCGTCAGGCTCATGTCATCTGCGCCCGCCACCGTGTGCTGACGGTCGCTCGAACACCGTTTGCCGGTCGACCTCCCCTACGGGACTCGTGCCACCCAGGTTTCACTCCCAGCTGCTGTTTGCCAGCCTGACAGGAGGCCTGCAGCGCTGGCATTCATCGTCCCACCGATAACCCGCCGCAGCGCCCCGCTGGGCTGATTTGCGGGCCAAAACGGCGGGTTACCTTTGGCACGGCGCGTGCAATTGCGGAAAACGCTGGCACTCGCCACATTAGAGTGCTAACAACGCTAGAGAGTCCGGACCTTCCAGCGCCCGAGTGCGTCGGGGGCACGGATCAGCGGTACTTCAGCAAATCGGCTGGAAGATACTCACATCAGCATGCAGGAGGTCAAATGGCGACAGCGTCCAAAGTGAAGGTGCAGCCGCTTGCCGATCGCGTCGTGGTCGAGCCGCTCGAGGAGACCGAGGAGATGCGTGGCGGTCTGTACATTCCCGATACGGCCAAGGAAAAGCCCCAGCAAGGGACGGTGATCGCCGTCGGCCCGGGCAGGGTCTCGGACGAGGGCGAGCGGCTCCCGGTGGAGCTCGAGGAGGGACAGCGGATCCTGTACGGCAAGTACTCGGGCACCGAGGTAAACATCGATGGGCACGACCTGCTCATCATCAAGGAGAGCGACGTCCTGGCGATCATCGACTGACGGTCGACCACCGATCGCCGACGAGCAGACCGAGATACTAGACCCACGAAACATCTGAAGGGAGCATATAACGATGGCGAAGGATCTGGAATTCGATACCGCCGCACGACAGCGGCTGAAGGCCGGCATCGACAAGTTGTCGAAGGCCGTCAAGGTGACGCTCGGCCCCAAGGGCCGGAACGTGGTCCTCGAGAAGAAGTTCGGGAGCCCGACGATCACGAAGGACGGCGTGACGGTGGCCAAAGAAGTGGAGCTCGACGATCCCGTCGAGGATCTCGGCGCCAAGATGGTGAAGGAGGTCGCCACGAAGACGTCCGATGCTGCCGGTGACGGCACGACCACCGCCACCGTGCTCGCGCAGGCCATCTTCACCGAGGGTCTCAAGAGTGTCACGGCGGGCGTGAACCCGATGGCTCTCAAGCGGGGGATCGATGCCTCGGTCGAGAACGTCGTTGCGGTGCTGAAGGATATCTCCGTCGATACGACCGGCAAGAAGGAGATCGCACAGGTGGCCACGATCTCGGCCAACGCCGATCGGGTGATCGGCGACCTGATCGCGGACGCGATGGAAAAGGTCGGCAAGGACGGTGTCATCACGGTCGAGGAGGCGAAGGGGCTCGAGACCACGCTCGAGACGGTCGACGGCATGCAGTTCGACCGCGGTTACCTGTCTCCCTACTTCGTGACGGATCCGGAGAAGATGGAGGTCATCCTGGATGAGCCCATCATTCTGATCCACGACAAGAAGATCTCCTCGATGAAGGACCTGCTGCCCGTATTGGAGAAGGTCGCACAGATGGGCAAGCCCTTGCTCATCATTGCCGAGGACATCGAAGGCGAGGCGCTCGCGACGCTCGTGGTGAACAAGCTGCGTGGCACGCTCAAGGTGGCGGCTGTCAAGGCTCCGGGCTTCGGCGACCGGCGCAAGCAGATGCTCCAGGACATCGCGATCCTGACCGGCGGTCAGGTGATCAGCGAGGAGCTCGGCTTCAAGCTGGAGAACGCCGTGGTCAGCGACCTCGGTGAGGCGAAGAGGGTCGTGATCGACAAGGACGACACGACGATCGTCGACGGTGCCGGAGAGGCGGACAAGATCCAGGGCCGGATCAGCGAGATCAAGGTCGCGATCGACAAGTCCACGTCCGACTACGACACCGAGAAGCTGCAGGAGCGGCTCGCGAAGCTGGCCGGCGGCGTTGCGGTCATCAACGTGGGCGCGGCTACCGAGACGGAGATGAAGGAGAAGAAGGCGCGGGTGGAGGATGCGCTCCACGCGACGCGTGCCGCGGTCGAGGAGGGCATCGTGCCTGGCGGCGGCGTGGCGCTTCTCTGGTGCCAGAGTGCGATCGCCGACTTCAAGACCGGCGACCACGACGAGGACATCGGCGTGAACATCGTGCGCCGTGCTCTGGAGGAGCCGATCCGGCAGATCACGCAGAACGCGGGTGCCGAGGGCTCCATCGTCGTCGAGCGCGTTCGCGAGAAGAACGACCTCAACTGGGGCTACAACGCCGCGACCGGCGAGTACGAGAACCTGGTGAAGGCCGGGGTCATCGACCCGACGAAGGTCACGCGCACGGCGCTGCAGAACGCCGCGTCGATCTCGGGGCTGCTGCTCACGACGGAAGCCGTGGTCGTGGAGAAGCCCGAAGAGAACGGGGGCGGTGCCGGGATGCCCGGAGGCGGCATGGGCGGCGACATGGGCGGCATGTACTAGTCCGACCCGTCACAACCGTTCCGAGCCGCTTCGGCGGCCGGTTGGCCGCTTCTTGCGGTGGGAGAGCCCGATCCTGTGGTCGGGCTCTTTCTTTTTGGGCTCCGGTGGTTCCCTCCGGCTCGCTGCGCGCTCTGGAGGCCGAGCCATGGTCTCGGCCTCGTCGCGCGAGGCTCGCTCCGGGAATCCGCCGGCGCCTGTCGAAAGAGCCGGCTTGCGAAGGGACGGGACCTCCGGCGCGCTTCCCGCGCCTGTCCTCGAAGCCTCTTCGCTTCGCTGCGAGGTCTTCTCGGAGCGCCTCGATGCTCGCTTCGGGGATCCTCGCCGTCCTGGGCGGCGGCCGACTCCGAAAGGACCGGGTTGCCTGTGGGATCCCAGCGCGGAGCGCACTAGCGTTTGCTGGAGGAATCCGTCCGCTTCGCCTTTGGCTGCTCCATTCGCGCGTTTTGTCCGGTGACCGAAGGCCATAGCTTGCGCTGGCAATTGGCGAAGGAACCCACATAGACCCCACGGTCGGCGACTCCGCGGCGCCATCGATTCGGGATATTGACTGAGCAGGGGAATGCGGCAGTACATAGCGTTTCTACGGGGCATCAATGTCGGCGGGCACCGAGTCAAGATGGATCGACTTCGGGAGCTGTTTGAAGGGTTGGGCCTTTCCGACGTTTCCACGTTCATAGCGAGCGGAAACGTGATCTTCTCGACCGACTCCGACGACGTCGAGGCATTGAGCGACCGGATCGAGCGGCACCTGTCCCGGGCGTTGGGCTACGAGGTAGCGACCTTCCTGCGGTCGCCGACGCAATTGGAAAAGATGGCATCCTTCCATGCGCCCGTCCGGGGGGACGGAAAAGATTCCAAGCACTCCGTCTATGTCGTTCTTCTACGTGCCCCCGCTTCGGAAGATCTGCGCGCAAGATTGGTCGAGCTCTGCACGGAGATGGACGAGTTCTTCGTCTCAGGGAGCGAGATCTACTGGCGGATCGAAGGCAAGCTCAGCGAGTCGCCGCTGTTCGGGAGAGGACTCGAGCGAGTCCTCCAAGGGTTGTCGACGACAACGCGCAAGCTCAACACCCTGCGACGACTGGCCGCGAAGAGTCGGCAGGGACGAGCAGCGCTGTGAGCACCGGCGAACGTGACCGGCGCGTAACTCGCAACTCCGGTACGTTGCGTAGAAGAGTTACCGCTCCTTCGGAGTCGGACGTCTATGACGAGCTCCAGTGCTACGCGCTCGCTCATGGTGATCCGGCGTTTGTCCATCAACATGTGGTGGATGCGTGGACTGCACAGCGAGCGGATGAGCACACCAAGCCTATCGCGCTGACGTTTGCACTCATCGGACTTTGCCTTCACGTCGAGAAGAGCTTTTCGGGACGACAGGTGCAGCAGGTGCATATGGCCCTCGCTCAACACAAGCGGGATTGGCCGTCGTTTGCCCTGCCGCACGAGCGAGGCTCGGTCACCGCGAGCCAGGTGATGGCAGCTCCCGCAGGCCCCGAGCGGGACCGCGCCATCGATACCTGGTGTGCGTCCGTGTGGGATGCGTTTCTCGAAAGCCGCGAAGCGATAGCCGAGCTCCTCGAGCGGGATCGGATCGTATGATCACCGTCGACGGAGCAGCGCAATAGACGAAGTTTGGCTTGCCTTCGTGAAGGGGGGACCGATGCTACGATACCACCACCTGGGTATCCCCACCTCCGAGCCTCGCCCCAACGAACGATACTTGCCCGAGTTTGGGATGCATGTGTCAGGCTACGAGGCGAGTCCATTTCGCATTGAGTGGATGCGGTTTGAGGAAGACTGTCCGTTGCCCCAGCTGATACAGCAGGTCGCCCACGTAGCCTTTGAGGTGGACGACTTGGAGGCCTCCCTCCGAGGCAGGGATGTACTGATACCACCGAACAGCCCCTCGCCAGGGGTCCGCGTGGCGTGCGTGATCGCAAACGGGGCGCCGGTCGAACTGATGCAGATCGATTTAGACGTAGCGGCTGGCAGCAACGGACGCGTACAAGAGGGAAGGCCGACATGAACGATCTGTTCTCTCACGCTTCCGGGGCCAGAGAGCATGTGAGGCTCGTGCGTTACTTCATCGTTGCCAGCGCCTTCTGGCTCTGCCTTCCCGTCGTCATGTTCGCACAGGGGCGCCCGGACGACGTGGAGCAGCTCCGAACGCTGCATTCGAGAATCATTCGAGCACACCTGGAGAATCGGCTCGATGACTGGATGTCGATCGAGTCGATCGACTACGTTTCAGCCAATGGCGGTCGCGTGTCCTTTCCCAGCTTGGAGGAGCGGCGCCACTCTCGCGGGGCGTACCTCGAAGGGGCGACGTTTACGCGCTACCGGGACCTGCGCGACCCCGTGGTAAGGGTGGCGGAAGACGGCTCGCTCGGGTGGTTGGTTGCCGAGGTCGAGGTGGCGGGCACCCTGGCGCAAGAGGACGGATCGGCAAAAGCCTTCGAACAGGTGTGGGCCTGGATCGAGCTGTATGCACGGACTCCCGATGGTTGGAGGCTGGTTGGGAATGCCTCGAACGCGCGACCATGAACGACCTCTGGCGGAAGCCGCCAGCCGGGGGCTGATGCACTTGGAGGCTCTCTTGCGGATCCGAGACTGGACTCTGACCATGCGAAGCCTGGCGCTCGTCGCCCTCACGTTCACATTCGGTCCAATCCCGGGCTGCGCTGACGCGCAGGACACACCGGATGTCGATCCCTACCAGCCGACTCCGTATGTCCAGATCGCGCATCCCGAGTGGAGCCGGAGCGCCACGCTCTATGAGCTCAACACTCGCCAGTTCACCGAGGAGGGCACGTTCCGCGCGGCAGAGGCCCACCTCCCGCGGCTCAAGGCGCTCGGCGTCGATGTCGTCTGGCTCATGCCCATCCATCCAATCGGCGAGGAGAACCGCAAGGGGACGCTCGGGAGCCCATACTCCGTCCGTGACTACTATGGCGTGAACCCCGAGTTCGGCACCCGCGACGACCTGAAGCACTTCGTCGACGCGGCTCACCAGCAGGGCATGCACGTCATCCTTGACTGGGTCGCCAACCACACCGCCTGGGACAATGCCCTGGTGACGGAGCACCCCGAGTGGTATGAGCGGGACTACAAGGGGGACTTCCGACCGACCCCGTGGTGGGACTGGTCCGACATCATCGACCTCGACTACGGCCAGTCCGGCCTCCGGGAGTACATGACGAAGGCGATGGCGTACTGGGTCCGGGAGGCCGACGTCGACGGGTTCCGGTGCGACGTGGCGGGTTTCGTCCCGGTCGACTTTTGGGATCGGGTGCGGGTCGAGCTCGAGGCGATCAAGCCGGTCTTCATGCTGGCCGAGTGGGAGTCGCGCGATCTCCACGCCCGGGCGTTCGACGCGACGTATGCATGGAGCTGGAACGATGCCGTCCTTCGAATCGCGCGCGGGGCGGCCGACGTCGGCGCGCTTTTCGTCTACTACTCGTGGAGCGAGAGCGCCTTTCCGGTGGGCGCCATGCGCATGACGTTCGTGAGCAACCACGACAAGAACGCGTGGGAGGGGACCCAGTTCGAGGAGTTTGAAGACGGGCTGGCCCCGGCGATCGTGCTCTCGGTGGTGGGCGATGGGATTCCCCTCCTCTACAGCGGGCAGGAGGCCGGGAACGAGCGGCGGCTCGCCTTCTTCGAGCGGGACCCGATCGAGTGGCGAGACCACTGGGTTGGGGACCTGTATCAGCGGCTGTTCGCGCTCAAGCACGAGAACACGGCGCTGTGGAACGCGCCTTGGGGCGCGCTCATGGTGAAAGTCCCGAACAGCGCGGAGTCGGAGGTGCTCAGCTTCGTCCGCGAGAACGAGCGGGACAAGGTGTTCGCCGTGTTCAACTTCTCGGCCGAGCCACAGGCCGTGACGTTTGTCGAGACCCTCCACCACGGGGCGTACACGGACTACTTCACGGGGGAGCCGGCTGAGTTCGCAGGCCCGACCGATATGGTGCTCGAACCCTGGGGGTACCGTGTGTACGTTCAGAAGCCCGCCGTCCCTTGATGAAGACCCGCCGCTGGAACGCGGCGAATCCCTGGTAGAGGCCGATGGCGCGGCCGAACACGGGAGGTAGGATCGATCGCTCGAGGATGACGAGGGCCGGATCCCGAGGGTTGCTCTCTGTTGCGCTTGCCCTGGTCTCGTGTGTCGAGGCGGAGAATCCCGCCGCAGAAGCGCCGGATCTCGTGCTTCAGGGCGCAGTCGCTCGCACGCCCGAGATGGAGCCTGCCGACCTGTACAAGCTCCTGCACCAGGGTTGGCTCGGTCCTGGTCATGCGGCTCCCGCTCGCGAAGGCGCACGCCGTTACCTGGAAGAGGAGCGGTCACGACTGAGTCCGGTCAGCGTTCCGGAACCGGTCTTGGAGCCGCTGCCGGGGCCGCACGACCTGGTGCGCGTGCACCTCCGGGCCTGGCCGGCGGAAAGGGATGACGCGTTGGCCTCGGCGTTCGTGTTCACTGCCGAGACGATCGTTCCCGACCGCGAGGGCCTCGTGCGCGAGCTTCACAGGGTGGGGCTCGACCTGCAGAGGCTACGGCTGCCGTTCGACGAGGTCGCCTGGCGGGCGTTCGTGGACGCCCGCGTGGCCGAGGGGCTGCCGGCCGTGCACCACTCGGATCGCTACCGAGTGCTATACGCGCCCGCGTATCGCGTGGTTCTGCGCTCGCTCGCCGAAAAGACGCTCGTTCCGTAGGGTCTCGAGAACACTCGACCTTGGACAAGGGACGACCCATGTCGCCCAACTATTGGATTCCCGGGCTTTCAGTCCGGCTTGACGTTTCCCGGCGCAGTCCGGAGAGCCGTCGACGAAGCCCCTCGCCCGAATAGGCACAGGCGTCGATGATCGGAGCACGTGAAGCGCTGGATCGGCTGCGAGAGGGTAACCGGCGGTTCGTATCTGGAGCCTGGGACGTTGCCTCTCTCGCGACCCGAACTCGCCGTATGGTGTTGGCGGAGTCACAGGAGCCGTTTGCCATTATCCTTGGGTGTTCCGACTCACGAGTGCCGGCGGAGATCGTATTCGCCCAAGGTTTGGGCGACCTGTTCGTGATCCGGGTCGCGGGCAACATCGTGGCCTCGTCTCAGATCGGCAGCGTGGAGTTTGCGGCAGAGCAGTTCGGAACACGGCTTATCGTAGTCCTGGGTCACTCGATGTGTGGGGCCGTCCTGGCCACGCTGGAAGAGTTGGAGCGTCCGACCGGTAACCGGTCGCCGCATCTTCGTTCGATCGTGGAGCGCATTCGGCCTTCCGTGGAGGGGCTGCTGGCGACGGAGCTCCGGCACAGCCCGGATCACCTGGTGCGCGAGGCCGTGCGGGCGAACATTCGCGCAGCCGCGAGCCAACTCCGGCATGGATCGGCGATCCTCGAGGATCTGTCCCAAAGGGAGGGACTGCGGGTCGTGGGTGGAGAGTATTCGCTGGAGACAGGAGTGGTGGACTTCTTCGACGGCCTGCCGGACGGCAGTTAGCAGGCGTCCGGCACCGACAGAACGATCCGGTCTGCCATCGAATGGATGCCTGCACCAGAGGGTTCTCCGGGGAGGTCAGGGGGGCGCGGGCGACCAGCCATCCGCCACCGACGAAGCGAAGCGGCACCTGAAGGAGGACTGAACCCATGAGCATGCCGAAACCGACGAGCCATCACCAGAAGCTCGAGATGCTGGCGGGTCGCTGGCGGGGAAGCGAGACGATGTATCCGTCACCCTGGGACCCGGAGGGGGGCACCGCGACGGGACGAAACGACAGCCGACTGGCGCTGAACGGCTTCGCCCTCGTCACCGACTACGAACAGAAACGGGACGGAATGATCACGTTCGAGGGCCACGGGGTCATGACCTACGATCCGAACGAGTCGTGCTACGTGCTCCACTGGTTCGACAGCCTGGGATCGACTCCTGAAGTGTTCAAGGGGAACTTCGACGGCGACGTCCTGACCCTCGGACACGGTGGACCGGGCGCGCATGCGCGCCTGACCTATGATCTCGGCCGCGAGGGGATCCTGCGAGCGGGCATGGACATGTCCCACGACGGCGTGGAGTGGGCGAGACTATTCGAGTGTGACTATGAGCGGGAAGCCTGACCCAACCGCTCAGCCTGCGTGCAACGAAAGCGACCATGCATCCCCCAAGTAGAAGCTACACCTTCGACTGGCGCCCGGAGGAGCACGGTCGGGTGACGAGCCTTCTGGTGCGGGAGCAATTCGGCGCCGGTATCCGCCGGGTCATGAAGTGGGGTGTCCTGGGGGTCGTCAGTCTGGGGGCTTTGGTCGCCACCGCGACCGCTCTCTCGGGCGGCCCGGCCGAGGCGTGGCCGCTCGGCTTTCTGGTGATCGCGGTCGCTGCGCTGGTGTTGGGGTTCGGGAGGCTGGCCGGTTGGATCCAAGCCTGGCAGCTCAAGCGTCATGATCCAAACGTCGCCCACCCGATCACCCATTTCCTGGATGAATCGGGCTATCACGTCTCCACCCGAACGACAGACATCGATCTCAGGTGGGACGGTATGCACAAGGTCCGGGAGACTCCGGAGTGGTTCATGTTCTACTACAGTAGACGATTGGCGTACTACCTGCCGAAGCGGGCGCTGGCGAGCCGGGAGGAGGTCGCGGAGCTTCGGACCTGGATCCGGGCGCAGCTTCCGTCCGACGTGTCGTATGTGGAGCTCTAAGTGATCTCGACCCGACCCGGCGCTCTGGCCCTGGCCATCGGGCTGCTCTCCTTCGGGGGTTCGGGTGCCGGCCTACACGGTCAGGAGTGTCCCCTCGATCTGAGAGGGGCCTGGTCGGGGACGCTGGCTGGCGCCGAGATCCTAGAGCTACGACTCGCCGTCACGGAGCGAGCGCCGGGAGACTACGTCGCCGAGGTCCGGTCCCGTCAGTTCGCCGAGCAGGTCCCGGTCTGGCGCGCGGGCCGCCGACTTCGGTTTCAGTCGACACGGCTCCCGGTCGCTTTCGACGGCATGCTGTCTGCCGACCGGACGGAGCTCGGCGGCTTCCTGCAGCATGGTACGTGGATCACACGGGTGGAGCTGTCGATGGAAGAGGGAGCGGGAGCTCGCACCTGGGCGACGGAATGGAGTCCTCTCGAACCAGGTGAGGAGGAGCTGCGGCTCGACCTGTACGTCGACGATGACGGTACGGGCGGTACCGGCGGCTACTTCTTCTTTCGTGACCAGCGACTTCCAGGGCTCTGGGGGTACGGCATGAGGTGCCGCGACGGGCTGGTCGTTGCCGGGGAGAAGAACCTGGGCCTGTGGTTCGAGGGCCGGCTCGACCCGGCGCGAGAGGTGCTGGCGTTGACCGTGACGGGTCTCGCCGGATCCGTTCCGATCTCGTTCGAGCGGCTGCCGTCTGAGCTCGTGCCAGCGCTGCCGGACGCTCCGCAGGCGCCTCCCCGCGAGAGCGGGAGCGCCCTGTACGAGGAGCACGCGCCGGAGGCTCTGGACGACGGCTGGCCGACCGCGAGACCCTCGGAGGTCGGTATGGACGCCGCGGTGATCGACGCCATGGTACGGGCGATCGTCGACGAGGAGCTGGCGCTCACGCACAGCGTGCTGATAGCGCGCCGGGATAGGCTGGTCGTGGAGGAGTACTTCTACGGCTTCGGGCGTGAGACGTGGCACGACATGCGGTCAGCCTCGAAGACGCTGGCCTCGACGCTTGTCGGATTGGCCGTGCAGGAGGGCCACATCTCGGGAGCCGAAGCGCTCGTTCTCCCCTTTTTCTCGAGGTATCGGCGGTACGCCAACTGGGATGCCCGGAAGGCACGGATCACCGTTCGGGACCTCCTGACCATGAGCTCCGGCCTGGACGCGAACGACTCCGATCCACGATCGGTGGCTTCGGAGGGCGCCTACCAGTCGCAGACGGAGCGGCCGGATTGGATCAAGCTCGCTCTGGACGCGCCGATGATCGCGGACCCCGGCGCGCAGCCGCTGTACGGCGGAGCGAATCCGTTGATCGTCGGCGGCATCCTGGAAGAGGCGCTCGAGGAACCGGTGGAGTGGTTCGCCCACCGCACGCTGTTCGAGCCTCTCGGCATCGACCGTTACAAGTTCCTGCTTGACCCTACGGGCGTCGTGTACATGGGCGGTGGGCTTCACATGCGGCCTCGGGACATGGCCAAGTTCGGTCAGCTCTACCTGGACGGCGGCGTGTGGCAAGGCCAACGTCTGCTGTCCGAAGCGTGGATCCGGGAATCCTGGGGCCGGTACGGCAGGCTCGCCCCGCTGGACCGCAACGGCCACGAGTACGGCTACCTGTGGTGGCACCACCAGTACCCAGTGGGAAACGTGATCATCGAGACGGTCGAAGCCCGGGGCAACGGCGGCCAATACATCTTCGTCGTCCCGTCGCTCGATCTCGTCGTCGTGATCACCTCCGGGAACTTCCGCACGGGCAAGACCCGGCAGCCCGAGGAGATCATGCGGCGGTTCGTGCTGCCCGCCGTCCTCGGCTTACCCGACGCTCAATGAGCCGTCGGCCCGGCTTGGTCCGCTCGTGACATCCGGTAACTCATCGAGGGTCGATCCACTGCGTGTCCTTCGAGAGGTATTCGGCTACCCATCGTTTCGGCCCGGCCAGCTCCACGTGATCGAGGCAGTGCTGGCCGGACACGACAGCATCGCGGTGATGCCCACCGGGGCGGGGAAGTCCCTGACGTTCCAGATTCCTGCCCGCTTGCTGCCGGGGACGGTCGTGGTCCTGTCGCCTCTGATCAGCCTCATGAAGGACCAGGTGGATGCGCTCCGCGAGCTCGGCTTTGAGGCGGCCGCAATCAACTCGTCGCTCGATCCTGCCGAGCGAGCACACCGGCTGCGCCGGCTGGAGCGAGGCGAATACGAGCTCGTCTACCTGGCGCCCGAGGCGCTTGGGAGCCGGATGCGAGAGCGGCTGCGCGGCTGTCCGCTCTCTCTGCTCGTCGTGGACGAAGCGCACTGCATCTCGCATTGGGGACACGACTTTCGCCCGTCGTACCGCCGACTCCAGGGCCTCAAGGACGAGCTGTCCGGTGTCCCCGTGCTCGCTCTCACTGCCACGGCGACCCGCCGGGTGGCGCTCGACATCGTGCGCCAGCTCGGCATGCAAAAGCCGGAGGGCTACAAGGGATCCTTTTACCGCCCCAACCTCCATCTACGCTGCCGTAAGAAGGGCGAGGGGGATACGCGCCGCGAGATCCTGGCTCTGATCCGCCGGCACGCGGGCGAGAGCGGCATCGTCTACTGCCTCTCTCGCCGCTCGGTCGAGGGAACGGCGGCATTCCTCCGCCGCGAGGGGCTTCGCGCGGTACCGTACCACGCCGGGCTCGACGACGGTGAGCGAGCGGCGCACCAGGATGCGTTCGCTCGGGACGAGATCGACGTCGTCGTTGCGACGATCGCGTTCGGCATGGGGATCGACAAGTCGAACGTGCGATTCGTGGTGCACCGTGACATGCCGGCCGACATCGACGTGCCGGCATCAGGCGCTCGTTGCGCATTTCGGCGAGAAGGTCCCGGCGTGCCGAGACTCGTGCGACGTCTGTACCGGCGTGGGAGTCCGGGAGCTGATCGCGCACTCGCCGAGCTGGCGGCCAGTAGGTGGCGCAGGGCGCGCGCACGCTCCGATAGTCGGCGCAGCTATCCGTGGTCGCTCGGGTGTATCCGACGCGGAGCGATCTCCCTCGGATCCGATGTTCCAGCGGCTGCGCGCGCTTCGGAAGCGCCTGGCGGACGAGCGCGGCGTCCCGGCCTACATCGTGTTCAGCGACCAGGCGCTGTGGGACATGATCGACCGGCGGCCGACTACCCGTTCCGAGATGCTGGACGTGTCGGGCGTCGGCCCCGCGAAACTCGACCAGTATGGGGACGCGTTTTTGGAGGCGCTTCGATGCGTGGATTGAAGCCAAGGGTGATGACGGTCGCCCTGCTTTCGGCAGGGCTCTCGACGGGCTGTTCTCCCGACCGGCCGCCGGAAGAGCCTGACGAGGCCAGCCGCTATCTGTTCGTCTGGGCCGGCGATCCCGATCCGGCAGACAGCGATTTCCTCGCCGTGATCGACGTCGACCCCGCCTCGGGCAGCTACGGGGAGGTGCTGGCGACCGCTCCCGTGGGCCTGAGTAGCGGTGCTCACCACACGGAGCACGCGATGCCCGAGGGCGGCCGGCTGTTTGCAAACGGGTTTCGCTCCGGGAGGTCGTGGGTGATCAACCTCCGCGACCCGCTGGCGCCGTTCGTGGAAGCGACCTTCGACAGCGTGGGGCCCTACACCTATCCTCACAGCTTCGAGAGGACGCCCGGCCAGACGGTCCTAGCCACGTTCCAGAATCGCGGCGAGGGCAACCGGCTGCCCGGCGCCCTGGTGGAGCTGGATTCCCTTGGCGGCCTCATCCGCGCCTCGGACGCGGCCGATGCGACGGATCCGGAGTTGAGACCCTACAGCCTGGCGATTTCAGCCGAGCTGGACCGGGTGGCAAGCACCACGTCCGACATGCGAGCGGAGCACGTGGGACGTTCCGTTCAGCTATGGAGCCTCTCGGACCTCGAGCTGCTCCACACGCTCCTCCTTCCTCCGGGCCCACGAGGGGATGAGCATCTTCACCCCGCCGAGCCCCGGTTTCTGGACGACGGCCAGACTCTGATCGTCAGCACCTTCAACTGCGGCCTGTACCTCGTCTCCGATGTAGCCTCCGGCGATCCCGGAGTGGAGCACATCTACACGTTCCCCCGGGACCGCGAGTCCGACGAGGAGTGCAGCCTTCCCGTCCATCTCGGTCGGTTTTGGGTCCAGACGGTCGACCACACCCGTTCCATCTTCGTGCTCGACCTGTCCGATCCTCGTCATCCCGCTCTGGTCGACGAGCTCGAGCTCGAGGCGGAGGCGGTTCCGCACTGGATCTCGCTGGAGCCTTCCGGTCACCGGATCGTTCTCACCGGAAGCGGCACCCTCTCCGGGCGGGTGGTTTTGCTGCGGATCGATCCGGAATCGGGGAAGCTCTCCGTCATCGATGACTTCGGGCCTGGGGGGAGAATCCCGGGCCTCGACATGAACCGCGCGGATTGGCCGCACGGTCGAACCGGCCCCGTGCGGCCTCACGGCGCGGTGTTCTCGCTGCCGTGAGGGCTTTCGTGCGCGAACGCCGCCGCCATAGCTGCTAGCCGTCGATTCGCTTATCCTCAACGGCCAGGCGGACATGTCGCTCGATCTACTGGTTGGGGTCGCACCGCTTTTCAGACCTGGAGGGAACTCATGACGAAGAAACTCGGCGCGGAGTTCTTGGGGACGGGGTGGCTAGTGTTCGGCGGTTGTGGTAGCGCGGTGCTGGCAGCCGGATATCCGGAGCTCGGCATCGGCTTTCTGGGCGTCGCTCTGGCGTTCGGCCTCACCGTGCTGACCATGGTCTACGCCGTCGGCCACATCTCGGGAGGTCACTTCAACCCCGCGGTCTCCATCGGGCTCTGGTCGGGGGGGCGCTTCGCCGCCGGCGAGATCCTCCCATACATCGTCGCGCAGGTTCTGGGTGCCGTGGCGGGGGCCGCCGTTCTCTACGTGATCGCGACCGGACAGCCCGGCTTTGACGTCGTGGGGAGCGGGTTTGCGGCCAACGGTTACGCGGAGCACTCGCCGGGCGGCTACTCGCTCGCAGCTGCCCTCGTGGCGGAGATCGCCCTCACGTTCGCGTTCCTGCTGGTGATTCTCGGCGCCACGGACGACCGCGCGCCGGCCGGCTTTGCCGGCCTGGCGATCGGACTCTGCTTGACACTGATCCACCTCGTGTCGATTCCGGTGACGAACACGTCGGTCAACCCGGCCCGGAGCACGGCTCCCGCCCTCTTCGTAGGAGGCTGGGCCCTGGCCCAGCTGTGGCTCTTCTGGCTGGCCCCGATGCTTGGAGCCGTGGCGGCTGGATCCGTCTACCGCTGGGTCGCCGGCAACGGCAAGGGCTGAACCGAATGGCGGCAGCTGAATAACCAAGAGGAGGGTCCCGGCTTGGACGACGGCGAGTCACGGATCTCGCCGGCGCGATCGTCCGGGGGGCTTCGGAAGCACTGGCCTGTCGCTGTCTTCACCGCCAGCTACCTGACGGTCGCGGCGGCCGGCGCCATCCTGCGCGGCAATCTGGAGTTCCTCTTCTACATCGCGGTCATGCTGGTGCTCGTCGGCGTGGTGTTGACGGTGCACCTCTCGGTGGGCCTCAGCTCCGGCGCACTGTGGGGTCTCAGCGTTTGGGGCCTGCTGCACATGGCCGGCGGCCTGCTGGTCGTACCGGAGGGATGGCCGGTAAGCGCAGAGAGCCGGGTGCTCTACACCTTGTGGCTGATCCCCGGTCGACTGAAGTACGACCAGGTCGTGCACGCCTACGGGTTCGGGATGACGACGTGGGTGTGCTGGCAGGCGCTGCGTTCGGCGATTCGGCGGCGGGGCGGTGTGGCTGAGCCGGGACTCGGCGTCCTGGTGCTGTGTGCCGCGGCGGGGATGGGGTTCGGAGCGCTGAACGAGGTCGTGGAGTTCGCGGCCACGCTGCTGATTCCGGAGACCAACGTCGGCGGCTATCGGAATACCGGCTGGGATCTGGTGGCGAATCTGATCGGCGCCGCGACGGCGGCCACCTGGATTTGGCTCTCGCAGCGAAGGCGCGTGCCCGCGTCGGACGGATAGCTGAACCATCGTTGCCATGCTGGCGTGCTACGGCGCTGAGCAGTGAGCACTCATTCGACCCGTGAGAGGAGAGGCCGACAATGCGTCAGGAGAACCAGGACAGGCGGATCGATTACGTCGAGTTCGCGGTCACCGACATGGACGCGACCAAGAAGTTCTACACCTCTGTGTTCGGCTGGGAGTTCGAGGACTGGGGGGCCGATTACGCGAGCTTCTCGGACGGTAGGCTCGCCGGAGGGCTGCGCAAGGAAGACGCGGTCGCGACAGGCGGTCCCCTGGTGGTGGTCTACGCGGAGGATCTCGAGGAGCTCGAAGCCGCGATAAGGGACGCTGGCGGGACGATCGTGGTCGAGGCATTCAGCTTTCCGGGAGGCCGACGCTTCCACTTCACCGATCCTTCCGGCAACGAGCTCGCGGTCTGGTCGGATCGATAGCATCCCGAACCTCGGCCGCCCGATGCAAGGCCGACCTGGGTCCGATGAAGACGCACGAGCTCCGGTGACCTAAGTCGTCGATGGAGGGCGAGCGGCACCTGGGCCTCTTCAGCGCCACGGCGCTCGGCGTGGGCGCGATCGTGGGCGGCGGCATCCTGGCGCTGGCGGGCGTCGCATTCGCCGCGACGGGGCCCAGTGCCATCATCGCTTTCGCGCTGAACGGTGCCATCGCGGGCTTGACCGCGATGAGCTTTGCCGAGCTCGCACGGCGCTTTCCGGAGTCGGGAGGTATCTACACGTACGCCAAGAAGGTCGTCTCGATCGAGGTCGCCTTCATGGTGGGGTGGGTGGTATGGTTTGCCTCGATCGTGGCTGGCGTGCTGTATGCCATCGGCTTTGCCGCCTTCGCGGCGGAGGGGCTCGCGAGGACGATGCCGGTCCTGGGGGTCGAACCGGAGTGGCTCGATGGCTCCGGTCCGCGCGTGGCCATCGCGCTCGCGGCGATCGCGCTGTACACCGTGGGCCTGGTGAGACGGGCGGCGGGTGGGGGCCACTTGGCCACGATCGGCAAGGTGATCGTGTTCACGATCCTGATCGCTGGGGGGGCGTGGGCCTGGATGGGGGCCTCGCCGCCCGAGCTGATCGGCCGGCTTAGTCCATTCCTCCCGGCGGGCCCGGTCGGCCTCGTGCAGGCGATGGGCTTCACCTTCATCGCCCTCCAGGGCTTCGACCTGATCGCGGCGGTGGGCGGGGAGGTCCGCGACCCCGTCCGCAATCTGCCGCGCTCCATGTATCTGTCCTTGGGGATCGCGCTGGCCATCTACCTGCCGCTGTTGTTTCTGATGGCCACGGTCGGGGCGCCTGACTCCGGGATCACGGCGATCGCGGAGGCGAACCCGGAAGGATTGGTGGCCGCGGCGGCCGAGCGCTTCTTGGGCGCGACGGGGTTTTGGCTCGTCATCGGCGCGGGCATTCTCTCGATGCTGTCGGCACTGCGCGCCAACCTGCTCGGGGCGTCGCGGGTCGCGTTCGCGATGGCGCGCGATCGGACGCTTCCCCGCCAACTGGGTCGGGTTTCTGGCTCGAACGGCGTTCCGTTTGTCGCGGTGTGGGTGACCGGCACGATGGTGGCAGGGATCGCCCTGGCGATCCGCGGGGTGGCAGCGGCCGGCGCCGCATCGAGCCTGATCTTCCTGATCTCGTTCGCCATGGTACATTCGGCGGCGATCTTGGCTCGGCGCCGCTCCGGCCAGCAGCGGTTGGCGCTCGTGCCCGTGCTGGGCATCGCGCTCTGCGTGGGGCTCGCGGTCTTCCAGGCGTTTGTCGTGCGCGAGGCGGGAATCGTCGCCGTCTCGTGGTTGGGGATCGGCCTCCTACTCTATCTGACGCTTCTCGCGCCGGGAGCGCGGCTGGTCGACGTCAGGGCGGAAGCGCGCGATCCGGACCTGGCGCGCCTGAGGGGCCGCAGCCCTTTGGTCCTGGTTCCGATCGCAAACCCCGCCAGCGCGGCGAGTCTCGTCGATGTGGCCGCAACGGTCCGGACGCCTGGGGTCGGCCGCATCCTCCTGCTGTCGATCGTGCGCCCGCCGGAAGAGTCGCCCGACGAAGACCACCCCGCGCTGCGCGCCGCGCGAAGCGTGCTCAGCGAATCGCTGCAACGAAGTCTCGAGCGCGCGCTGGTCCCGGAAGCGCTGTTCACGATCGCGTCGGACGCATGGCGAGAGATCGCACGCGTGGCCCGCGGTCACGACTGCGAGACCGTGCTGTTGGGTCTGCCGCACCTGACGGAGCCGGGTGTCGAGCCGAAGTTGGGGGGCCTACTCGCCGAGCTGGACGCCGACCTCGTGATCGTTCGCGCGCCGCATCGCTGGCACATGGCCGAGGCGAAACGGGTGCTCGTGCCGCTGGGCGGGCAACGCGACCACAGCCACCTGCGCGCCCGTCTGCTTGCCAGCATGTCGCGGGCCGAACGCTCGGTGACCTTCCTGCACACGTACTCTTCGTCGGCGTCCGCCGAGACAAGGCGTCGGCTTGAACGTGACCTCCGCGCACTGGCCCGTGACGAAGCAGCGGGCCCCCACGAGGTCGTCGTCGAGTACACCGACGACCGACGCGAGGCGCTGGTCCGGCGGGCCGCCGAGGCGGACCTCGTGGTCCTGGGAATTCAGCGGCGCGGTCGCGGCCAGCATGTTCTGGGCGAGTTGGCGTTGGCGGTTGCGCATGAAACGCAGGTACCGCTGGTTCTGATCAGCCGACGGCGCGCTCGTTCGCAGGCACTCAAGGGCACGATGTTTCGCTCGTACCGACCGACCCGATAGCATGCACGTGTTATGTTCGCGATCCTCTGGCGGCGATGCCGCCGGCAGGACCCTGATTCGACGTTCTCCGTAACCGGACGACACCAATGACAGACAAGATGGCCGATCTGGCCGGCCCCGGCATCAGCACATACGACGAGGTCGAGAAGATCCTCCCCAATGACTACGAGCCGCTCCTCACTCCGATGGAGCGGATGGAGGCACTCTTCGACGTCAAGCGATACATCGAGGATAACCTCTGCAAAGAGCTGAACCTTCAGATGGTGCAGGTCCCGCTGATCGTGGATCGCGATAGCGGCGTGAACGATTACCTGGACCGCGATGGCTCGCGCACCCCGGTGGAGTTCCCGGCCGGGTTGGGGCTGGAGCGACCGATCCAGGCACAGATCGTCCAGGCCGCTACCAAGTGGAAGCGCATGGCGCTGAGGCAGTTCGGGTGCGGCGTTGGGGAGGGGATCTGCACGGACATGAAGGCCGTTCGCAAGGACTACTTCCTGGACCACGACCACAGCTCCTACGTGGACCAGTGGGATTGGGAGCGGGTCATCAGGATGGAGGATCGCAACCTCGACTTCATGAAGGGTATCGTCCGGCGCATCTGGAAGGTGATCCACGGGGCGGGAGAAGTGGCGCGCGAGCGATTCCCGGCGCTGCGAGGGGGCAAGTACCCGGCGATTCCCGAGGAGCTGACGTTCCTGCACGCCGAGGAGATCCTCGATCGTTATCCGGACCTGCCGCGCAAGCAGCGTGAGACGCGGATCCTGCAGGACGTGTCGCCGGCGGTGTTCATTATCGGCATCGGGTGGCCGCTGGAGGACGGATACCCCCACGAGATGCGTGCGGCCGACTACGACGACTGGGTGACCGAGACCATACAGAAGAACGGCAGGACCATGCACGGGCTGAACGGGGATATTCTGGTCTGGAACCCGGTGACGCGGCGGCGCCACGAGCTTACCAGCATGGGCATCCGGGTGACCAAGCAGACGCTGAAGGCGCAGCTGGCCATGTCGGGACAGGAGGACTTTCTGGAGCTGCCCTATCACCAGGCGATCCTCAACGACGAGATCCCGCTAAGCATCGGTGGCGGCATCGGCCAGTCGCGCACCTTCATGTACCTGTTGCGCACGGCGCACCTCGGCGAAGTGAGCGTCACCGTATGGCCGCGGCAGCTGAAGGAGATCTGCGCGGCTCGAAACATCCACGTTCTCGAGTAGGAGAGACCTCGTGAATCGAATTGGCGTCGTGGCTCTAGCGGGTCTGGCTTCGATGGCAGGGCTCGTAGCCTGCCAGGCCGCCGGCGATGATCCGAGCGATAAGAACCCTGCCGAAGAAGCGGCTCTTGCCGTGGGGCCTCCCACACTGGAGGAGCTCGAGAACGCCACCTATCAGGGCTTCGAGGATCCGGCGTCGGTGACACTGACGGACGGTAGCTGGACCGGCGAGCCGTACGCCGAGGATGCCGATTCGCGGCCGGAGATAACCCTGGTCCGGCGCTTTCGTACCACCGGCGATCTGGACCGAGACAACCAGGATGAAGCGATCACGCTCCTCAATCTGGCTTCCGGAGGCGCCGGCCAGTTTCTCTACCTGGCCGTGGTCGATCGCCGCGACGGTCGACCGGTGAACGTTGCCACGCAGCTGATCGGCGACCGGGTACAGGTGCGCAGGGTGAGGATCGAGGGTCCCACGGTCTACCTCGACGTCGTGCAGGCCGGCCCGGAGGACGCAGCCTGCTGCCCGGGTGAGCTCGCCACACTGGGCTGGGAGCTGCTGCCCGAAGGGGGGATGAAGGTCATCGGCGTGACGGAAGAGCCCGGCAGGTTGTCGCTGGAGACGATCGGCGACACGCGTTGGGTGCTGCGCGAATGGAGCTTGGGCGAGACGGCTCCGGAGGAGCCGGCGGTCACGCTCAGGTACGATGATGAGCGGTTTACGGGCACTAGCGGTTGCAACCAGTACTTCGCGGCCGTGACGCTCGGCGAGATGCCGGGTGAGGTGTCGGTGGGCCGGATCGGGTCGACGCGCATGGCCTGTCCCGAGCCCGAGACGGCGGTGGAGACCCGCTTCCTTTCGCTGCTGGAGAGAGTGAACACGTACGGCTTCATGGCCGGAGACCTGATGCTCGGTTATTCGACGGACGACGGCTCCGGAGCCATGATCTTCGAGAGACGCGTCAGGTAGTGAACGACGCGGAGACAGGTCGTGCCCGCGGCTGCCGATCCCCGCCACCTGCTCACGATCGACTACCAGGAGACGGTGCATGACTGGGAGGAAGCTCGGGCGGGTGCTCTTCGCGGCCGTGCTCGTCGCTTGTAGTTCACCTGATACGGACAACGGCGCCGGCACGGGGGGCGAGGTGCCGTTGGGCGATCGCTCCCCGGAAAGCGCCACAGAGGCAGCGGCCGATGCGCGGCAGATACTGGACGGTGCCGCGCGGGCGATGGGTGGCGAAGCGGTCGCGAACGTACAGACCGTCGCGATCCGGGCAGACGTGCAGGGCCCAGAGAGCTCCTTCGAGACGGTGCTCTACTCAGCCCGCGACGGCCGCGTGCGGATGATGCAGACGACCGGTCTACACGTCGGTCTTAGCCCGTCGGGCGACTGGATCCTGCCGTCCGTCGAGAAAGGCCGCCAGCCTTTGCCGCCCGAGATCCGCGAGGTCGTCATCGGCCACGAGCTGCACATGATTTTCATCGATCCACAGAGTCGCTATTCGGATCCCGCGGCCTTGGAGCCGTCGTTCTTCAGGGGCAGACAGGTTCTGACGGTTCGGGTGCGCGGCGACGAGGGACGATCCGTCCTCCTGTACTATGACGTCCGCGATACGTTGCCCGTCGGCATGCTCCTGGAGACGGCCGTGGGGGAGGTCGACGTTGAAGTCGCCGATTGGGAGCTGCTCGAGGATCTGAAGCTGTTCCGGTCGGCCGCGTTCCGGGATCGATCGGGGACATTCGAGTACGCGTACCGAGACATTCGGGTGAACGAGACGACCGACGACGAGTTCCTCCCGGAAGGAGGGGAAACGAAGGAGCGATGATCGAACTGGAAAAGCGCGATGAGACGAGGCCGGTGTGCCCACACTGTGCCAACGAGTTGCGGAAGATCTTGTTTCAGCGGCTCAAGAGTCCGCTCGGGAGGCGGTACGTGTACTTCTGTCCGACGTGTCGCAAGGTGCTCGGCCTCAGCCACCGAAAAGGCTTCTGGATGGGCTGATGACGGGTCCGCGATCGTGGTCTCGTTGAGCGCCGCCGGGCTCATCTCCCGGATCGATCATCTGATCGTCGCAGCGCCGGATCTCGAGGAGGCCATGGTGCGAGCCGAGGAGCTCCTCGGTGTCGAGCCGGCGCTGGGGGGGCAGCACCCGGGCTTCGGCACGCGCAACGCGCTCATCTCTCTCGGGAAGGGAAGGTACCTCGAGATCGTCGGGCCGGATCCGGATCAGCCGGATCCCGAGGGCGCACGCCTGTTCGGAGTGGACAGCCTGGAGGCGTCGAGGCTTGCGACCTGGGCGGCCAAGGGCGCGGATCTGAACAGCTTGGTGAGCCGCGCAGGAACGTACGCGTCGGAGTTGGGCGCGGTCCGCTCGGGAGGACGGAAACAGCCAGACGGGAGTTATCTCGCCTGGGAGATCACCGACCCGTTCATGCTGCGGGAAGGAGGCGTCGTGCCCTTTTTCATCGATTGGGGAGAGACGCCACACCCCTCCGATACGGCGCCGGCCGGTTGCGAGTTGGTCGATCTGCGCGCCGAGCATCCCCATGCAGGCCGCGTGCGAGCGATCCTGAACGGGTTCAAGCTGGACCTTCAAGTCGAATCCGGTCCGACGCCGGCGCTCATCGCGACGATCGACACACCCGGCGGGCGGGTCGAGCTCCGCTGACGGGACCTCTGCGTCAGTCGCCGCTCGACGGCAGCTTGTCTCTCAGCGCTGGATAGAACTGGACGAACACGTTGTCGAGCGCCGTTTCCTCGGCATGGCAGGAATAGCAGTTCGCCTCGCCGGGGATCATGGATGCGCTCTCGGCGTTTCCGCCGAAGCCGTAGAAGCCCCAGCCGCTCTCGTGAATCCCTTCCTGCTTCAGGTGGATCTCGGCTAGAAAGCCTTCATCCTCGTACCAGCCACCCCGGGCAGGGTCGGCGTTCTGTGATGCCTCGTACAAGGCCAGGATGAACATCGTCCCCTCGGGAAACTCTCCCGTTTCCCGGAAATGGCGGTAGCTCCAGGGCTGCATGTACACGTTGTGGAACATCCCCGGTGCGCTACCCTCCATCACTGGCTCGAAGCCTCCGTCCTCCGCGTAGGAAAGACCGATGGATGCACCGACCATCACCCAGGCTTGCCAGTCCTCGGGCCGGACGAGCTCGCCGGATTCGTTGAATCGTGGGAGTTGATCGGCCGGAGGAGCGTCCTGGCTCGCCCTTGGCGGCGCCTCTCTGGATGTGGCGGCTGCCCCAGTGCCTTCGAACTGGCTGCGGCCGGCCGCGAGAGCGGTCAGCGCGACGAGACTCAAGCTGGCGATCCCGACGATCGTGCCCTTGCTGCTCATGTGTCTGCCTCCGACGTTCTCGTGCGTGTCTGGTCCGTCAATGTACGATGTGCGAGCCCGAGCGATGATTTGAATACGGTTCTACGGAGCAAGCTTCTCGAGATGAAGGCGCTCGATGGGCGCACGCGTGCCCGTCTTGCAGAGGCCGGTGAGCTCTTTGCCGGGTACGCCCCGCGCATGGAGGAGGTGCATTCGCGAAACGCCGATCTCCTGGCCGAGATCGTAGAGGAGCACGGGTGGCCGGGCAAACGGCTAGTCGGGGAGGACGGCTGCGAGGCAGCATGGCTCGTGGCGCAGCATGCGATCAGCCGGCCGGCCCACCAACGTTCCTTCTTGGCGGCGCTGACGGCCGCCGTTCAACGGAAGGATGCGCCGCCGCGTCATCTCGCCTACCTGGAGGATCGTATTCGATTCAATGAGCGAAGGCCCCAGGTGTACGGGGCGATTCTGGACTGGGGGCCCGACGGCGAGCTGACGGCGGGACCGGTCGAGGATCCCGAGACTCTGGACGCGCGGCGTGCTGCGGTAGGCCTGCCTCCTTTGGCCGATGCTCTGGCGGCCGCCACGTCGGAAGCGAGGCAGGCGGGCGAGGGCCCTCCCGCTGATGTCGCGGGACGGGATCGGGAGATCGATCTCTGGGCGAAGCGGGTGGGCTGGCTTTGAGATCGAAGGCTCGCCGATGCTGACCACGGCTCTGCTCATCTCCGGGCTCGGGCTCCTCTTTTTGGGGGGAGAAGCGCTCGTGCGGGGCTCGGCCGCGCTGGCGCTCCGCTTCGGGTTGGCGCCCCTCTTCGTGGGCCTCACCATCGTGTCGTTCGGCACGAGCAGTCCCGAGCTAGCGGTGAGCGTCAGCGCCTCGCTGGCGGGGCAGGTCGGCGTCGCCGTGGGCAACGTGGTCGGATCGAACATCGCCAATATCGGCCTCATCCTCGGGGTCGCCGCTCTCCTGAGGCCGATCAAGGCGAGGTCCAAGCTCGTGCTGTGGGACGTGCCGCTCATGATTGCCGCTTCCTTCCTGGTTGCCGCCCTCCTCGATGACGGCCGGCTTGCCTGGCGCGAGGGCCTGCTGCTCCTCGGCGGTCTGGTCGCCTACACGGGCTTCGGCTTGCATCTGGCGCGACGAGAGACAAACGAGGTACGACGGGAGTTCGAGGACGCCCTGCCACCGAGCACGGCCACGCTCGCAAAGCAGATCGCCCTGATCGTGATGGGCACGGGGGCGCTCGTCCTCGGAGGGCGCGCGTTCGTGCTTGGAGGTGTGCGGATGGCGTACGCCCTCCACGTGAGTCCCGCCGTGATCGGGCTGACCGTCGTAGCGCTCGGAACGAGCTTGCCCGAGCTGGTCACGTCGGCCGTCGCGGTCGTGAAAGGGCACCAGACATCGCCGTGGGTAACGCGATCGGCTCCGGCCTGTTCAACCTGCTCGGAATCCTGGGAATCGCCTCGATCGTCCATCCCCTCCATTTGGGCGATGTGCAAGCTCAGGATCTGGGAGCGATGATCGGGATCTCGGTTCTTCTCCTCATTTTGATCCGAACGAAGTTCGATCTCAATCGGTGGGAAGGCGGCCTACTGCTGGCTTCCTATATCGGCTATCTGGGCTGGCTTTTCTCCAGGGCCTCGGGCGCCTGACCTGACTCGCCGCCGCGGCACCGAACATGCTCATGTGGAGGGATCAAATGAGCGGCTCCCGGGGGGCACATTCGAGGGGGCTCGGGTTAACAGCTGCCAGATGGAAGCGGGAAAGTAACGCAGAGTCGATCGGGGTCGTCTAAGGTTGACGGCGCGAGATTCCGGGCCTCGGCCAGCCGGTCGCAGGATCGCGGGCATCGATTGAGTCGAGAATCATAGAGTCGAGGATGAGCAAGCACACACCTGCGGCGGTTTTCCATATACATTCGACGAGGCATCGGTCGTTTCTCAAGATCGGTCTGCCCGGCCTCCTGTTCCTTCTCGCGGCCTGTGCTGGAGACGGTACGGGACCCGCGCCTCCGCCACCCCCGCCGCCTCCGCCACCTCCCCCCAGCGGCGACGTGGAGGTGAGTCTCGATCTCGACTTGAACGATGTTTTCGTCATCACCGACCCGGACTCGTTGGTTGCGTTCGAGCTGCCGGGGGCTGCGTCGGCCCGTGAGTATCGCGTGATCGTGCAGAGCGCCAGCGATCAGGGCGGAGGCAACTGGCCGATGAAGTTCGTGGGGGAGGTCTCCTCGGCAGCCGCGTCGGCAGGATCGGTCAGGGCGAGCTACGGCTACGCGGCTCCCGCCATGGCCAGGCCTCAGGAGCTGCTGAGGCCGAACACGGCGTTCGTTCGCGAGCGCCAGCGGGGTTGGGTCGAGACGGTGCGCATTCAGGAGCAAGCCTGGAGTGAGCTTCGCCGGATCGGGGCCCGGGCCGCCCCGGTCGGAGCGAAGGTCGCGCATACCGCTCCCACCGCCGTCCGAGCGGCGGGAAGTGCTTCAGCCGCGGCTCGGCTCGCCGGGGTTCCTGCGGTCGGCGGCGAGCTGGAGTTCATCCTGCCTGTGGGAGAGGACCTCACCCTGAGCTGCACGAACACGGAAACGGTTCTCCAGGCGAAGATCGTCTCCGTGGGCGAGCACTTCGTGATCGCGCGGGACACGCAGGGGACCGATGCTTTTTCCGCAGGTAACTACGCCGAGATCCAGGCCGTGCTGGACGACTTCATCTACGAGGTCGACACCCAGTATTTTGGCGAGACGGCCGACATCGATGAAAACGAGCGGGTGATCGTCCTGATCACCGAGGAGGTGAACAAGCTCAGCGATCTCACGGACACGCTGATCTTCCTCGGGTTTTTCCTACCCACCGATCTCGCGGATCCGTTTGATTGTCCGGCCAGTAACGCGGGCGAGATCGTCTACCTGCGCGCCCCGGACCCCGACGGGGAGTTCGGCGATGAGACGTCGGTAGAGCGCGCGATCCAGATCCTGAAATCGACCACATCCCATGAGTTCCAGCACATGATCAACGCCGAGCAGCGGTTCATCCTCGGCAACGATCAGTTCGCCTCCAGCGACGAAGTCTGGCTCAACGAAGGGCTCTCGCACCTCGCGGAGGAGCTCGTGGGCCTCAAGGTCATGGGGCAGACCGTTCGTGCGAACCTGGGCATCGACGCCGCCGTGTCCGACGTCGAAGCCTTCAACACCTATTTGATCGATAATTTCTTCCACCTCGGGGCCACGGCGCAGAGCGACGACGGCTGCGACGGGTGGATGGTGGATCCGGAGAGCAGCATCACGATCAACAATGCGGTTGTCGGCGACCCGCCCGGCTGCAATTCGCTGACGATGCGTGGCTGGTCGTACCTCTTCCTGCGCTGGCTCGGCGACCACTTCGGCCCGAGCGGAAACGGCGTGATTCCGGGCAGCAACGAGCAGGCGTTCTTCCGGATGCTCTCCCGAGGTGGGCCTTCGCACCTGACGGGGCGGGCGAACATCGAGCAGGCGGTAGCGGCGATGGGGAGCAGCGTGAGCTGGGAGGAGCTCCTGGCGGACTATCTGCTCATGGTGGCCGTCGATGATCTGCCGGGCGTGAGCTTGCCGGCACGCAGTCAGCTGCGCACCTGGGATCTGCGGGATCTGTTCGGCGGCCTGCACGAGAACAGCGGCACGGGGCCCGCCTTTCCGGATCCGTACCCGCTGAAGGTGGAGCCGGTGCTGTTCGCCGGCGTGGACCTGGATTTTTCGGTTCGTTCGGCGTCGGCGAAGTACTTCACGCTTCTCGCCACGACCTCGACGCCGGACTACGTGGTTCGGGTGACCGATCAGGCTGGAGAGCCGCTGAGGACGATCCTCACGCCTCAAGTCACCGTCGTCCGAATCCGCTAACCGCGGAAGCGAGCGGGCATGACCTTCCGACGCGCGGGTCTGGCCGCGCTCTGCGGCACGGCCGGCTTGCTGCTGGTCGGCTGCGGCGGGCCCACCGAGCCGCCGCCTCCCCCGCCGCCACCCAGCCTGGACCTGGCGGTCGGCGAATCAGCCATTGTGGCGGGGAGCGCCCAGCTGAGCGAGCTGACCCTCAAGGGCGGGCCGGGACCGCGCGAGTACGTGATGGCGGTGCAGAGCGCTGGCCGGCTGGCGTCCGGCAACTGGCCGATGAGCCTGGCCGGGGCCACCTTGTCGGCTCAGTCGGCCGCGTCGTCGGCTCGCCCGGCTGGATCGCTCGACGCCGCCGAGGTTTCCCGGCACAAGCTCACCTCGCAGGGCCTCTCCGACGCGGACCTTCCGGCGCTCCACCAGATCAACGAGCTCGTGATGCGCTCGAGTGTCCGACGAGAGCTCCTGAGGAGCGGTGCGCGGCCGGCGCGTAGCCTGGGCGGCCCGGGCGGCTCGGAAGCGGCCATCGCGTTCCGCGCGGCCCGGAGCGCCGTGGTGCCGTCGGTGGGTGAGCGACGGGATTTCCTGTTCTCGGTGCAACCGGACCTGACCGTGTCGTGCGAAGACACCGCGGCGGTGATCAACGCCTCCGTCAAGGCGGTCGGCGAGCACTTCGTGATCTACCGCGACCTACAGGAAAACAGCGGCTTCTCGGCCGCCGACTATGCAGAGATGTTGGCCGTCCTCGAGGACGTGGTCTACCGCGTGAACACCTCGTACTTCGGCGAGCCGGCCGACATCGACGGCAACGACCGGATCGTGGTGCTGGTCACCGAGGAGACCAACAAGCTCTCCGGCTCGAGTGGGCTCACCTTCATCGCCGGTTTCTTCGTCCCCTCGGATCTCTCCGATTCCGGCGATCTCGACGGGGGCGGCACGGGTGCCGGTGGCATTTGCGCCACCAGCAACGAGGCCGAGATCCTCTACGTCATAGCGCCCGACCCCGAAGGCACGTACGGGATCCCGCACACGGTGGAGTTTGCCAAGAAGACGGTGATCGGCGTCTCGGCGCACGAGCTCCAGCATCTGATCGCGGCCGAGCGGCGGCTCATCTTCGGCTCGGGCGGCTTTGGTGACTTGGAGGATACCTGGGTCGACGAGGGTCTCTCGCACGTGGCGGAGGAGGTCAGCGGGCTGGCGGCGGCCGGACTCCCGCTCCGCTCCAATCTCTCGTTCGAGGACGTGGTCGCCGACCGGGATGTCTTCAACCGCTTCCACTTGGACAACTTCTCCCGCCTCGGTCAGACGAGCGGCTGCGGAGGTTGGATGAAGAGCCCCGAGGACACGCAAACGATCGTTGCGGAAGATCCCGGCGGCTGCTCGGGTCTTCGATACCGTGGCTTCGCATGGATCTTCATGCGCTGGCTCGGTGATCACGAGGGTCCAGCGGGCAGCGGCGTCGTCCCGGGCAGCGGCGAAGCGGCCCTGTTCCGCGAGATCGTCGGAGGAGGCCCGACGCTCATGACCGGGATCTCCAACATCGAGCGGGCGGTGGCGGCGGTGGGGAGTGGAAGGAGCTGGGAGGCCCTCCTGGCCGATTTCCTCATCGCCCCGGCAGCCGACGACAGGGCCGAGGGAGCGCCGCCGCGGACGCAGATCCTGACCTGGGATCTGCCCGACGTGTTCCTCGGGCTGCACGCAGACGAGGGAACGAGACGGAACTTCGCCCTCCCATTTCCGCTGGAGATCGAGTCCCTCGGCTTCACGATGGTGCAGGAGCAGTTCAGCGTTCGCTCTTCGACGGCCAAGTACTTTTCGCTCGCGAGCGACGCGGCGACGTCCGACTACGAGATCCGGCTCCTGGACACGGCGGGGCTTCCGATCACCGCAGACGCGGCGGCGCAGCTGACCATCTTTCGGGTGCGCTGAGCGGTGCCCGCGAGTGCCGTCGGGCGATGAGGTGCGGTGGGGCGGAAATGGAATAGAGAGGAAGAGAGGAGAATGTCGAGATTTCACGTCGGATGGGCGGCCGTGGCAGCGCTCGGGACCGCGTTGGTCGGATGCTCTGGCAACGCGAGCCCTCAGACGATGCCCGTAGCCGGCTGGGGCGAGCTGGGACCGGATAGCGTCTCCGGGACGGTGCGTCAGGTAGGCAACCTTCCGTTTCCGCGGACGCTGGTCGGCGACGGGGGCGGAGAGCAGATCTTCGTGACCGGGGACCTCGAGAGCGAGATCACCCGGCTCGCGGGCATGCTGGTACAGGTCACGGGCAGTTTCACGAAGGGAGATCAGCCCGGGCCTTACATTCTGGCGACCTCCTACGAGATTCTGGGCGATGAAGAGAATCCCGCGGCGGTGGGGATCCTGAGCCAGGACGAGGAGGGTTTCTACCTCCGCTTGTTCGATGGCGCCGCGTACCGCCTATCCCAGGTACCTCCGGAGTTGGAAGGGGCCACCGGAGCGAAGCTCTGGGTCATGGCCGCCGTGGGTGGCCACGTCCGTGGTTATGGGATCCTTAAGGAACCCGCCGAGTAGAGCTACACTTCCGACGGCCGGCCGCTTGCCGGCCAGCCAATCACCCCGGATCATCGACGGGTATGCGATGAGCCAGAATTCCATCTCCGTAATCCTTCCCGACGATTCGCGCACGGAGCTGCCGGCTGGAGCATCGGCCGCCGACCTGGCGGCCGCAATCGGTCCCGGCCTGGCGCGCGCCGCAGTCGCCGCGCGCGTCGAAGGCGAGCTGTGGGACCTGGGCCGGCCGCTGGAGGACGGTGCGCACGTCGAGATCGTGACGCGCGCCGACGACGACGCCGACGCCCTCTACGCACTCAGGCACTCTGCCGCTCACGTGCTGGCGACGGCGGTGCGAGAGCTGTACCCCGACGCCGGCATCGGCTTCGGTCCGCCGATCGAGGAAGGGTTCTACTACGACTTCGATGTCGACGAGCCATTCACGCCCGACGACCTGGAGAGGATCGAGGCCAAGATGGCCGAGGTCGCCGCGGCGAATCATCCATTCGAGCGAAGCGAGATCCAACGCGAGGAAGCGGAGGCGCTGTTCGGGGACGATCCCCTCAAGCTCGAGAGGCTGGCAGAGATTCCGGAAGATGAGACGATCTCCGCGTATCGGGATGGCCCCTTCGTCGATCTGTGTCGCGGCCCGCACGTGCCGAGCACGGGCGAGGTCGAGCACTTCAAGCTGCTCAGCGCCGCGGGGGCGTACTGGAGAGGCGATGAGCGGCGCCAGATGCTTCAGCGCATCTACGGCACCGCCTTCTATGGCCAGGACGCCCTGAGCGCGCACCTCGAGCGTCTCGAGGAAGCCAAGCGAAGGGACCACCGGAAGCTCGGTCAGGAGCTGGATCTGTTCAGCATCCAGGAGGATATCGGGCCCGGCCTGGTCTGCTGGCACCCCAAAGGTGCGCGGATGCAGCTCGAGCTTCGGCGCTGGATCGAGGCGCTGCTGGAAAGGCGGGGCTACGAGTTCGTCTACACGCCGCATGTCTCCAGCGAAGCGCTGTTCGAGCGCTCCGGCCACCTGCAGGCGTACTCCGAGAACATGTATCCGAGCATGCGCGGTGAAGGCGAGAGGGAGGCGTATCGGGTCAAGCCGATGAACTGTCCGGGCCACACGTTGATCTATGCCGCCCGGCAGCGGAGCTACAGGGATCTGCCGCTGCGCCTGAGCGAGATCGCCAACGTGTACCGCTACGAGCGATCCGGAACCCTGCATGGCCTGCTGAGAGTGCGGATGCTCACGATGGACGATGGCCACATCTTCTGCACGCCCGATCAGGTGGAGGATGAGATCTTTACCGCCCTGGACCTGGTCGGCGATGTCATGAACACGCTCGGCCTCGTGTACCGTCTGGACCTGGCCACTCGCCCCGAGAAGCGGATCGGCGAGGACGACGTGTGGGATCACGCCGAGGCTTCGTTGTACCAGGCGCTCGAGCGCCTGGAGGTGGAGTACGGGCTCGACGAGGGTGGAGGAGCGTTCTACGGTCCAAAGATCGACATCAAGTTCCGGGACGCGATTGGCCGCGAGTGGCAGGGCGCGACGATTCAGCTCGACTTCAACCTTCCCGAGCGGTTCGATCTGGAGTACATCGGTCCGGACAACAAGCCGCACCGGCCGGCCATGATCCACCGTGCGATCTTCGGGACGCTGGAGCGTTTCGCGGGCGTCCTGATCGAGCACTTCGCGGGTGCTTTCCCGGTGTGGCTTGCACCCGAGCAGGTCCGCGTGCTTCCGATCACGGATGGGCACGCCGACGGCGCCCGCGAGATCGTGGGTCGCTTGCGGGTGGCGGGTCTGCGGGTCGAGCTCGATGACAGGTCGGATACCCTCAGCTACCGCGTCCGCGACGGCGAGGTCATGAAGGTGCCGTATCTGTTGGTCGTTGGGGATCGGGAGCTCGAGGCCGGGACCGTCGCCGTTCGAGCGCACGGAGCCGAGAAGAAGCAGGTGGTGATGCCGGTGGACGACTTTGTTGCTGCCGTTCAGGAGAAGGTCCGCGCGAAGGAGCTCGACGCGTCGCTGGCGCTTGGCTGAGGTCGCTCGATTCGCTGCGGCGACATCGACCGGAGTCTTCGCGCGTGGGGCGCTGACGGGTCCGCGTTGACAGATCGTCAGGCCCCGTCTACCTTTCGCCGCCCTGACAACTAGGTAAGCGGAGCACGGCTCCCACCCTTCGGCGTTCCGGCTATTCGAGGCCGGATACAGCTGCCGGGTTCGAAGCACGGGACGAGCCCGTCGGCTCGCCCATGCTCATCGCGCGGATGACGCGCGTACCCGGACGGCCAGGCCGTACCGGGTTTTTTGTTTCGTATCCGCCGTCCGGCCAAGGACGAGGCAGCGCGGCGACATTGTCCAGTGTCCGAGAGAGGGGACGTGAACCAGGAAGAACTGAGAGTCAACGATCGAATCCGAATCAGCCCGATCCGCCTGATCGACGACGAGGGAGAACAGGTGGGCATCGTTCCGACCGAAGAAGCGAGGCGCATGGCGAATGAGCGCGGCTTGGACCTCGTGGAGGTGGCGCCCAACGCGCGCCCGCCGGTCTGCAAGCTGATGGATTACGGGAAGCACAAGTACGAACAGGCGAGGAAGCTCCGCGAAGCGAGGAAGAAGCAGCACAACATACATGTGAAAGAAGTCAAGCTGCGGCCCCGGATTGAGACCCACGACCTGGAGTTCAAGATGCGGCATGCGCGGCGATTCTTCGAAGAAGGCGACAAGGTCAAGTTCACGCTCATGTTTCGCGGTCGGGAGGTTACCCACCCGGAGCTCGGAGTCCGGCTGCTGGAGCAGGTGAAACAGGAGCTGGAAGACGTCGCCGCCGTGGAGACCTCAATCGCGCGCGAAGGGCGCACCATGACCATGGTCATGGCGCCGCACCGCACCGAAGTGGAATGAGTCAAACGCGCTGGAAAGGAGTCGAGAGTAGATGCCGAAGATGAAGACGCGCCGGTCGGCGGCGAAGCGGTTCCGCAAGAGCGGCTCCGGGGGGTTGCGGAGGAGGAGGGCGTTCTCGAGCCACATCCTCACCAAGAAGAGCCGCAAGAGGAAGCGTCGTCTGCGCAAGCCCACGAGCGTGTCGCAGGCTGACACGAAACGGGTCAAGCGGATGTTGGGGCAGTAAGAGCAAGCGTAGCATAGAGTTGCGAAGCGACAGATAAACAGGTGAGACGATGCCTCGCGTAAAGACGAATATCGCGCGAAACAAGCGCAAGAAGAAGCTCATGAAGGAAGCCCGCGGCTACTTCGGCGGGCGATCCAAGCTGTACCGGCCGGCCAAGGACGCGGTCGAGCGTGGATGGGAGTACGCTTATCGCGACCGTCGCCGCCGCAAGCGGGATTTCCGCGCGCTGTGGATCAGCCGGATCAACGCCGCCGCTCGGGAGAACGGCCTCTCCTACTCGCGTTTCATCAGTGGGCTGCGAGGTGCCGGGGTCGATCTCAACCGGAAGGTGTTGGCGGATCTGGCCGTGCGCGAGCCGGCGGCGTTCGCCGAGCTGGTGCAGGTGGCCAAAGACCAGTTGCGTTGAGGTAAGCATGACCGAGCCGGTTCGACTCATCGACGCTCTGGGGCGGATCGAGGGGGAAGGCCTCGCTTCCATCGAGGCGGCGGACTCGCTCGAAGGGCTCGAAGCGATCAGGGTCAGGTACCTCGGTCGAAGCGGTGAGTTGGCGGGCATTCTGAGCCGCATTGGCAAGGCGCCGCCCGAGGACCGCCGGGCGATCGGCCAGGCGGCCAACACGGCCAAGCGGCGCCTGCAGGAAGCGCACGCCGGTCGACGGGTGGCCCTCGAGAGCGCGGATTCCGCGGGCGTTTCGACGACGGACCTCACAATGCCCGGTCGGCGCGCCTGGAAGGGAAGCGTCCATCCGGTTACTCGGGTCATCGACGAGATTTGCGAGATCTTCCGGGAGCTCGGCTTCTCCAAGGTGCGAGGTCCGGAGGCCGAGACGGAATGGTACAATTTCCAGGCCCTCAACATCCCGCTCGAGCATCCGGCAGCCGACATGTGGGATACCTTCTACCTGGCCGAAGGGGTTGTCCTGCGCAGCCACACTTCACCGGTGCAGGCCCGTATCATGGAGACGCACGAGCCGCCCGTGAGGGTCGTGGTTCCCGGTCTGTGCTATCGGCGGGATCCGTTCGATCCGACGCACGCCCCGGCCTTCGAGCAGATCGAGGGGCTGGCGGTGGACGAGGGGATCGACTTCGTGGAGTTCCGCTCCACCATCGAGCACTTCGTCCATCGCTTTTTCGGTCGGCAGACGACGGCCCGCTTTCGACCCGCCTATTTTCCCTTCACCGAGCCCTCCGCCGAGGTCGACGTCTCGTGTCACATGTGCGGAGGAGCGGGCTGCTCTACCTGCAAGGGAACGGGCTGGATCGAGATCATGGGCTCCGGAATGGTGCACCCGGCGGTGTTCGAGGCAGTAGGCTACGATCCGGAGCGGTACACGGGCTACGCGTTCGGTATGGGCTCGGCCCGGATCGCCATGCTACGGTACGGGATTCCGGACATCCGGCTCTTTTACGAGGGCGATGCCCGTTTTCTGGCGCAGTTTGGCTGATCCGACGCCGCACGCGGGTCACGGTGGCGCGGTCGCGAATCGCCGCTTATCTTAGGCTACCTAAAGCCGTTTCTGCGGTCGCCGCTTTAAAGTCAATTAAAATATATGGGTTGTATGTGCGGACGGAATCTTCCCATGGAGTCCACGGGCACCTGATTCGGTGAAAGTCTCCGTCAATTGGCTTCGAGAACTGGCGCCCGGAATTGGCGGATCGCCCGAGGAGCTCGCCGATCATCTCTCCATGACCGCCGTAGCCGTGGACGAGGTGCATCGGATCGGTGCCGGGATCGAGAATGTCGTCGTGGCGCGGGTCGAGGAGACGACAGCGCACCCGGATGCCGACCGATTGAATCTGGCCTCCATCACGGCGGGGACGGATGAGCCCGTGGGCGTGGTGGTCGGAGCGCCCGTGCGAGCTGGGGCGCTCTATCCGCATGCCCCGCCCGGCACGACGCTGCCCGGCGGCCTGAAGATCGGCGCCCGCAAGATCCGCGGCCAGACGAGCCACGGGATGCTCTGCTCGGAACGTGAGCTCGGGCTCGGCTGGGACCACTCTGGCATCCTCGAGCTTCCGCCCGACCTGACTCCCGGCGAGCCGCTCGCCGAGGCGCTGGGCTTTCCGGATCACGTCCTGGAGCTGGATCTGACCCCGAACCGGGCGGATCTGGCCGGACATCTCGCCGTGGCGCGGGAACTGGCGCCGGAGGGTGAATCGGGGCTGGTGCTTCCTTCCTTCGGCTCGACGGCTGATGCCTGGAGTCCGAGCTGGATCGACGGAGAATGCGAGGCCTTCGCGGCCGGTGCACGCGTCGTCATCGAGGATCGCGAACGGTGCAGCCGCTTCCTCGGGATCGTGATTCGGGGGGTGCGCATCGGGCCCTCTCCGGCCTGGCTGGCCGCCCGGCTGTGGGCGCTCGGTGGTCGACCGATCAATAACGTCGTGGATGCCACGAACTACGTGATGCACGAGATCAACCATCCCCTCCATGCCTACGATCTGGCGACGCTGAGTGGTCCAGAGGTCAGAGTGCGCGCCGGAAGGGAAGGGGAACGCCTGCGCACGCTCGATGGCGAGGAGCACGTTCTCACCGAGGTTTCTTCCGTCATCGCGGATGCCGACCGAGCCATCGGCCTCGCCGGGGTCATGGGTGGGGCAGAGACCGAGGTAAGCTCGACGACGGCGGACGTTTTCCTGGAGTGCGCCGTGTTCGACCCGCTTCACACGCGACGAACCGCGCGGCAGGCTGGCCTGTCCACCGATGCGTCCTATCGCTTCGAGCGAGGCGTGGATCGCACGGACGTCGAGCAGGCGATTACCCGTTGTGCGCGCCTGATCCTCGCGACCGCGGGAGGGCGAGGCGAGGACCACGCGGTTCGGGTCGGACCTCTGCCCGGGGAGCGGACGGTGCTCGAGCTGCGGCCTTCCCGGGTGAGGCAGGTGCTCGGCCGGAGTTTCGACCGTGAGGAGCTGAACGGCATTCTCTCTCCGATCGGCTTTGAGCCGGTCAGCGGGTCGGGAGAGGCGGATCAGCCGCTTCGCCTCTACGTCCCGGGTTGGCGCAATGACGTGACGCGCGAGATCGACCTCGTCGAGGAGGTAGCGCGCCGGCATGGCTACAACCGCTTCGAGGGCGGTGCGTTCGCGGTTCGGCCGAGCTCGGTACCCGACGATCCCGCATGGGAGCGGGCCGAGCTGGTCCGCCGTCTATTCGTGGCGCGAGGCTACCTGGAAGCGCGAAGCGCCAGCTTCGCCACGGAGCGACGAGCCGGGCGCCACGCCGTGGAGCTCAGCAACCCGCTGTCGGCAGAGGAATCCCGGCTTCGCACCGACCTGATCGCCTCGCTGCTCGACCGGTTGGAGTACAACCTGGCTCGAGGCCGGAGGGACGTGAGGCTGTTCGAGATCGGGACTGCCTTCGCGGCGCCCGGAGACGACGCGCCTTCTCCGGCGCTGCCGCTCGAGGAGCTGCATGCGGCCTTCGTGCTGACGGGAGATCGCGAGCCCGTTCACTGGGGCGTCGAGGCCGCTGACGCAGATCTCTGGGATCTCAAGGGCCTGGCCGAAGAGCTCTCAGAGGACCTCCTCGGTGGGAGCGTGACGCCGGTTCTCTCCGACGCGCCCGAGCGAACAGCCGACGGCGGCCTCGGGTCGGTTGCCCGGTGGCTCGGTGGCGAAGCGTTCGCACTCCAGTGTCAGGGGCGGATCGTGGGCTTGGCGGGCCGGGTCAAGGACTCCGCCGTGGATGCGCCACGCTGGGCGGCGCCCGTCTGGGCCGGAGAGTTCCGGCTCGACGCCGTGCAACTCGATGCGGAGGCCGCGTTCGCACCGCTCTCGCCGTACCCTCGCGTGGGCAGGGATCTCGCGATCATCGTGTCTGAGGAGCATGCGGTCTCGGAGCTCGAGAAGATCATCCGGGAAGCTTGTCCGCCGTTCCTCGAATCGGTGTGGCTGTTCGATGTTTACGAGGGTGAGGAGATCCCGGAGGGATGCCGAAGCCTCGCTTGGCGCTTCCGCTTCCAGGCCGACGATCGCACACTCACGGACGAGGAGGTGGATGCCGCCATGACCGCCGTCACTTCTGCCCTGGAGGATAAGAGCGATGCCCGCATCCGAACGTCCTGACTCCGAAGGAGGAGACCAAGCGATGGAAGAGATGGTGGCCGACGCTCGCGATATCGACGAGGAGATGACGCGCCTCGAGGCGGCGGTGGAATCCCTCACCGACAGCTTCGGGGCCATGAGGGAACGGGCGAGCGTCGCCGAGGAGAATCACCGGAAGATCGCTGAAGCGTTGCGAGACACAGACTTGGAGGAGATGGCTCCCACAGAGCTGCAGACCCGGCTCGAGGAGCTGGCCGAAGAGAACGGGCGTCTGCGGGCGGCCGTGAACGAGGCACGAAGCCGAGCTGACCGCATACGGAGCCGCCTGATGCTGATGGAGGATGAGCTGGCCGATGACTGAGAACGAGGGCAACGGGGGCGATCACAATGCCGTGCGGGTGACCATCTTCGGCGAGGACTACCTCATCCGGTCCGAGATGGGTCAGGCGTATACTGAGCGCTGCGCTCGCTACGTGGACTCGGCGATCCAGGAGGCGCACGTGCGGGGCCACGTGGCCGAGCCGCACAAGGCAGCGATCCTGGCCGCCATGCAGATCACCGATCGGTTCTTTCGTGCACAGGCGGACCGGGAGGACCTGAGGCGGGAGATGGGCGATCGGGTCACCCAGATGCGCGAGCGAATCGAGGGGGTGCTGGGCGCGGGCGACTGACCCCTCGCCGCTTGCGACGCCATCGGCGGCGGCCCAACTTGATGTTGCCAGTGTGTGCTGCCGGGCGATCACTCGATCCTGTAAATAGATGCGGCGTGTCGTCTCGCGATGCGTCGCCCGTTGCTCAACTCGGCTGACGGTCGGCGCGCGCAAGCGCTCGGCC
>JARRMU010000014.1:25011-25591 GCA_037385645.1 Gemmatimonadales bacterium | reverse complement strand
TGCGCCCGCTGTAAGCCTCGACCAGGTGTGGGCCCGCGTCATTCAGCTTCTCGACGAGGCCGCGTCAGACCTCCAGCAGGCGAGCGGCGACTCGCCGATCCCACTGTCGACCGGCTTTGACGGGATCGCCGGCGTGGTCCAGGTCGGGTTCTTCCGCACCGCGGCGGGCTTCCTGCAGTTCAACCGGGCACTGAGGGCTCGGGCGGCGATGTACAATCAGGATTGGAACGGGATGCTGCAGGCGCTGAGCGCGTCGTTCATCTCGGACCTCCCGGCGGCGCTCAATCTCGGCGTCTACCACGTGTTCACCTCACAGTCCGGAGACGTTCTCAACGGGCTCGCGCAGTTCGGTACCGATCCGAACCTGCGAGGACACCCCTCCTACAAGGCGGATGTGGAGCTGAAGGCCGACGGGACGCCGGACGACCGGTTCACTCGTAAGGCCCGCCCGATCAGCAGCCGTTCGTACCAGGGACTCTGCCAGGGCGATCCGGCACCCCAACCCTGGGCGCCCGACCCGCGCTACACCGAGGATCCGGGTGGAGGCTCGGCCCAGCGTGAGTGCGACGTCGGCTTCAAC
>JARRMU010000014.1:0-24911 GCA_037385645.1 Gemmatimonadales bacterium | reverse complement strand
CGAGGAGCTCCTGCTGATGCGGGCAGAGGCCAACATCCAGCTCGGCAACCTCGGTGCCGCTCAGGCGGACATCAACTTGGTGCGGGACGTGAGTGGCGGATTGGAGCCGGTCACGTTGACGAGCGCCAACGCGATCGACCAGCTGCTCTACGAGCGGCAGTTCTCCCTGTGGTGGGAGAACGCCCACCGGTGGAAGGACATGCGGCGCTACAACCGCCTCAACGAGCTCCCGGTGGACAAGGCGGGTCACGGCGTGGCCAGCTTCTACCCGATCCCGCAGGAGGAGACGACGGCGCGGCAGTAGAGCAGCTCTCTTCACGCGGTGCGGCGAAAAGCCGGCGGCCGTAGGGTCGCCGGCTTTTCTTTCACCTCCTCGTTCCGTCGGCCGTCGACGGTGGATGCGCGCCAGCTGTGTAGGTCGGGAAGATCCTCAGACCTGTCCCTTCTCCCGGCCCCTGCGCAGCGCGTCCTCAGCGACCCGTCGGGCGCCGTGTACCGGGGACTCTCCGCGCTGTCCGGCCTCCGAGAAGATGAGGTCGAGCGTGTTCTCGATCTCCCGCACCCGCTCGCGCATGGCCTCCTCGTCGGATTCGCCGAGGTGCATCATGCCAAAGGCGATGGCGCCGCCCGCGTTGACCACGTAGTCGGGCGCGTACAGAATCCCGCGCTCGTGCAGAAGCTCGGCGTCGCCCGAGCGATCCAGCTGGTTGTTGGCCGACCCGGCGACGATCCGACAGTCCAACTGGGGGATCGTCTTGCGGTTGAGGATCGCGCCGACGGCGCACGGGGAGAAGACATCACATGGCGTCGCGTACGTCTCGATGGCGGGAATCACACCTCCACCGAGCTCGGAGGCGACCCGCCGGGCGAGTACGTCATCGATATCGGAGATAAGGATCTCGGCGCCCGCTTCCGCCAGCATGCGTGCCAGCGGCGCGCCTACATCTCCGGCGCCCTGGATAAGGACCGTCTTTCCGGCGGCGTCGGTGCTGCCATAGGTGGCCTTGAGGCTAGACTGGATCCCGGCGAGCACGCCGAGCGCCGTGTACGGGCCAGGGTCTTCGGTACCGGAACCCGAGACGCCGTGCCCCATGACGTACTGCGATGCCTCGGCCAGGATGTCCATGTCCTCGGGCGCCGTTCCAAGATCGACCCCCGTGGCATATCCGCCATGCAGCGACTCGAGCAGACGACCGAATCGGAAGAGCAAGCCGCGCCTCTCCTCGCCCTCCAAAGGTCGAGGGATCGCCAGGACGGACTTTCCACCGCCGAACGGGAAATCGATCGCGGCCCATTTGTAGGTCATGCCCTGCGCGAGCCTCATCGCGTCCCGGGCGGCGTCTTCGGGAGCTGGATAGGGCTTCATCCGACAGCCGCCCACCATCGGGCCCAACGTCGCGTCGTGCAGGGCGATGAACATCCAGGTGCCCGTCTCATGGTCGTAGCCTTGGACCACGCCGAGGCCATCCCATTCCTTCAGCAGTTCCTTCATCGCTGCCGTCATCCCGTCATCACCTCGCGATCTCGGTTTTCCGATCAGCCGATGGTCGGCCCCCGTCTGGCTCGCCCTCGCGATGGCCAGCCCTCAAGTACGTCGCCACAAACCTAACCGCCTCGGCCTCCGCCCAGAAGAATGGCAACAGCGGCGTGGGCCCACCAACGAAACCGACGTGTCCGCCGCGCTCTACGAAACCGGCCTGAAGCCACGGATTATCGCGCACGGTCCCCGTCTCCTCGGCAGAGACGGGATGGAAGGGATCGTCCTTCGCCTGGAGCAGCAGCGTCGGAACCCTGATCGCGGCGAGATAGCGCAAGGAGCTCGAGCGCTCGTAGTAGTCCGACGCACTCATAAAGCCGTGCAGGGGAGCCGTGACGGCCTCGTCGAAGTCACGAAGCGTGCGAGCCTTCAGAGCGGTGGCCGGATCGTAGGGAAGCGGTCCGTCTTCCGCTTTCGCACGCACGCCGTCCCGCAACGATCGGAGGAAGAAGCGGGTGTACAGAAGGCCCATGCCGCGCTCCATCCTCGCCGTTGCGGCGGCGAGATCGAAGGGTACCGAGATCGCCGCGGCCGCCGCGAGCCGTGGGCTTCCCTCGGCGCCCGGCTCGCCCAGATACTTCAGCAGCACGTTGCCGCCAAGCGAGAACCCGATCTCCGCTAGCGGGGCGCTCGGGGCTCGCTCGTGCAGCACGCTCAAGATAAAGCCGAGATCGCCGGTTTCGCCGGCGTGGTACGCTCGGGGCCTTCGATTCGGCGAGCCGCTCCTGCCGCGGAAGTTCAGTGCCGCGGCTCGAAGCCCTTGTCCGCCGCACAACCGGGCGGCTTCCGCCATGTATCCCGATTCCGAGGACCCCTCCAGCCCGTGCAGTAGCACGACGATGGGCGCGGAATCCCGAGATTCCCCGGAAAGCGGCTCGCTGAAGTCCACGTCGAGGAAATCGCCGTCGGGCGTCGTGAATCTCTCCCGCACCCACGAAGCACCCGTCATCCGCCGCAGCGCGCGTCCGCCTATCGTCTGACCGTGGCCCCCCGGAAGCCACCAGGCGGGACGGAAGGGTCTGAGCGTGAAATGTCGCTGGGCCGTGTTCAAGCTGGAGGTCCGTTTGGTATGTTTGTCGGCCCGGAGGTCCAGGCGCATGAATCTCGGCCAGAAAACTTGCGGAACAGAGGGGTGATGTCGAGCCGACGGCTGTTGCACTATGATCGGATCGAGCCGGCTGAACCGAACGGGGGCGACGAGTACCTGTTTGGCGAGGGGGCGTTGGCGGGCGCTCGGCCATGGCTGTACATGCTGCACGGGATCTTCGGCGCCGGAAGGAATTGGCGCAGCATCGCGAGCAGGATCAGCCGGGCCCGTCCACCTTGGGGAGCCATGCTGGTCGATCTTCGCATGCATGGAGAATCGCAAGACTTCGAGCCACCTCACACCCTGGACGCGTGCGCCGCAGACCTGGAGGCGCTCGCCCACGAGACCGGCCTGACTGCGGTCGCCGTGTTGGGGCACTCCTTCGGCGGTAAGGTCGCTCTCACCTACCTCTCCCGAGCCGGGGCAACGGACGAGCTCCTGCAGCAGGTTTGGATCATGGACTCGACGCCGTCCGCCAGGGACGCGGTGGGCGATGCGGCGCGGATGCTCGGCGCCGTGCGTTCATTCCCGGCGCGCTTCCCCTCCCGGGATGCGGCCGTCGAGGATCTGAAACAAGCCGGCTTCCCCGATCGGGTGGCGAACTGGATGTCGGCGAACCTGGCGCGATCGGAAGCAAGCTACGAGTGGAAGCTCGATTTCGATGCCCTCGAGCTCCTGTTGCACGATTTCTTCCTCACCGACATGTGGCCGATCGTGGAGGATCCTCCCCCGGGAACCGAGCTCCATTTCGTCAAGGCCACGAAGTCGAAGATCATGACGGAGGGGGAAGCGGAGCGCATCCGGGCGATCGGCCGCACCCGGCCCGTTCACCTGCACGAGGTCGAGGGAGGGCACTGGCTGAACGCTGACAATCCGGACGCCGTGCTCACGCTCCTAGAGCGCCACCTGCCACACTAGAAGATCTCGAACCACCCACCTGGGCGGCGCAGCGGCCCACGCGCCAGCCTCGCCGCGGCGCCGGCGACTGCGCAACCGTCGTACCGGATATCCACCACGCCGGAGAGGTTCGATCGACCTGTTGCGGCGCCGGCAGCGCCGTCCAGGCCGACGGCGACTGCGCCCGCCACATCGAGCCGGCCCGAAACGGTCAACGAGCCCGCGACGAGGACCAACCCTCTCCATCGAAGCTCGCCCGCGACCGCGAGGTCACCCTTGACGATGAGAGTGCCCCGTCCCGCGACAGTCCCATCGAGGGGAGGAGCAGAGGGCATGGCATACGTCACGGGCCACTCATCGGGAGCGGTGACGGGCTGGGGCGACCACATGGTGGTGATCAGCTGTTCCGGTTCCACGAACTCCTGTCTTCCCGCATTCCTCCAATCCACACCGGAGGAGGGCAGGGCAGCCCCGCCGGGCCGGCTCAGAAGGGGAGGACGACCGGAGAGGGCCGCCGTGTCGCCCAGGAAGCCACCTCGCGGCACCGCGAGTCCGGCGACATCCGTGCCGGCGCATTCCCCGCCTCCGTTGTCCATTCCGGAGATCCGTCCCGCGGTTCCCAACAGGGTGGTGTCTGCGGCGAGCAACGCGGCTATTGGCCGAACGGGGGTTGGGGCCAGCACCAGCTGGCCTACGCTTCTTCTCGCCGATCCCTCGCGGACCGGCTCGTAGACGCCCTCGGCGACGAGCAAGCGGATCTCTCGAGCCGCATCCAACCGTAGAAGTCGGCGCGAATGCACCACGACGCTCCCGCCCTCGATGTCATACGACCTCGTCGAGCTCGCGTTCGTGTCGGCTCCCACCGTTGCGAGCGCCTGGTTCAGACCGGCCTCGGCTACAAAGAAGGACCGAACGGCGGCCGCATGGTTATCAGCGGTTCTTGATTCCAGAAACGCACGAAAGAAGCCGGAGGCGGCAAGGGCGGAGGCGGCCAGGAGCAGTAGCACGGCGACTGGAAGCGCGGTGCCTCTCCGATCCAGCTCCGCTGCTCGAAGGCCGTGCGCCTCCGTGTGCCGAGACTCAAGAAAATCAGTCACCACCAAAGTTACCGACGGTTCGTCAACCAACGGTCAACCAGTTCCCGTATGCGCTCAGGTACGGGCATGCTATGTTGACCACTCGGGGCTCGACATCGACGTCAGGAGGTTCGGGGTGTTTAAGGGATCTTGGAGGCAACGAGAGCGACGCGGAGGTCTCGGAGCGCTGGTGGTGGGCGTCGGCATCCTGACATTCGGGCTGCTCCTTCCCGCGTGCGCGAGCGGAGGAGGAGATGTCTCGGCTGATCCCGAGCTCGATGCGCTCACGCACGTGCCGGATACGGTCTTCGTCGTGGTGAAGAACCGATATCGGCTCGACGTGAACGTCTTCGCCCTCTACATGTCCACCCGGCAGTTTCTCGGCGTCGTTACCACGAATCGCACCGCCGAGTACGCGTTGAGGGGGAGCGTCGCCGTCGGCACCAACTTCCGCGTCCTGGCGGATCCCATCGGCGGAAGTGGGAGGTACGTGACGGACGAGATCCTGGTCAGGAAGGGCGACGTCGTCGAGGTGACGGTCCAGGATCCCCTGGCCCAGTCCTACTACCGCCTCTTCTGAGGGGGTGCCGGCTAGCTGCCGGCGGCTTCCTCCGCGAGCCACTCCTCGATCACGGTCGCGAGCACCGCGAGGCTCACGGCGCCATTCTCCAGCACCCGGTCGTGGAAGGTCTTGATCTCGAATCCCGGGCCCATGACCTCTTTGGCCTGATCTCTGAGCCGTAGGATCTCCCGCTGTCCGAGTTTGTAGGCCAAAGCCTGGCCAGGCCAGGAGATGTACCGATCGACCTCGTTCTCCACGTTGTTCTCGGCGAGCAGCGTGTTCTCGAGCATGTAGTCGATCGCCTGCTCTCGCGTCCAACCGAAGGCATGGATGCCGGTGTCCACGACGAGCCGGCTGGCGCGCCAGGCGTCGAACGAGAGAACACCCAGACGGTCCAGGTCGCTGTCGTAAAGCCCCATCTCATCCGCTAGCCGTTCGGTGTACAGCGCCCAGCCCTCGACGAACGCCGTGGCGCCCTGGTATTTCCGGAACTCCGGGATATCCGTCAGTTCCTGTGCGATCGCTAGCTGGAGGTGGTGGCCGGGAATGCCCTCGTGGTACGCGAGGACCTCGGCATCGTACCTCGGTCGGGTCTCCGGAGCGTACGTGTTGATGAAGTACGTGCCAGGTCGCGTTCCATCGGCGGCCGGTCTCCGGTAGTAGGCGATCGTCGTGAACGGCGCCTCGTACTCCGGAATCTCCTCCACCACGATGGGGGTCTCCGGGAGGCGTCCGAACCAGTCGGGGATCGCCGCCTCCGCCCGCGCCGTGGCCTCCTCCGCCTTCGCCTTCACCTCCGCGGACGTGGAGAAATGCAGGGCCGGATCGGTGCGGAGCCTGCGCTGTATCTCGCTCACGTCCGAGGTGCCGAAGACCGACCCGCCGAGCGCGGCCATCTCGGCCCGGATCCGCGCATTCTCCTGGAGGCCGATCTCGTGGATCTCTTCCGCCGACAGATCGAGCGTCGTATAGGAGTGGCGCAGGATCCGATAGCATTCCTCGCCGCCCGCCAGACCGACCATCCCCACCTTGTCTCCCGTCCGGGCCACCGGCAGGAGCTCCTGCTCGAAGAAGTCGAGCAGGCGCTGGAAGGCGGGTCGCACGCTTTCTCCGATGGCCGCCAGCAGCTCGGTCCCGAACTCCTCGTGCTCCCCCTCCGACCATCCCTCGCGCCGCTCAGCAGCGGGCTCGGCGAGCGGCCATTCGTCGTCCGGCTTCTCCAACTGCATCCGCAGCTGCTCGATCGCGTACTGGACGGAGAGCCGATTGGCAACCAGGCCATCCGCGAGACCAAGGCGGAGGTTCTGGATATACGCGTCGACGAAAGGCCCCATCGCTCGCCACCGTCTAACCATCTTCTCCCCGTCGGCGGGCGTCTCGACGCGCTGGATGTCCGCCAGGTTCAGGAGGCTCACCTGGGGTCCGCTGCGATGGTCCACACGCCACTCGGCGAGCCTGCAGACGCGACGATCGAGAGCATCCTGGAGTTCCTCCTCGAGCGCCAGATAGGTGATCAGATCCTGTCCGGCCAGGTTCTCGCGCCCGATCGTCCTGAGTTCGGCGAGGAACGTCTCGATCGCCCCGTACCGCCGTTCCCGGCCCGCAGGCGTGATGTCGGCGAGGCGATCATCGTACCGACGGTCGCCGATGCTGGTCGCCGACCTGGGGCTCGTCTCCAGGTGCCACTCCCAGTACCGTTCGGCGAGCGCCGCCAACGCCTGAGAGGCGGAGGCGGTGTCAGCTCCGTCCTGCATGTCAGCATCGGGGCCATCGCCGGCGGTGCACGCCGCAGAGACGAGGATGAGTGCGATCGGGAGGCTCTTCAGGGCTGAGTGCATGTGGACCTCTTGAACACGTGGATTGGACCGCCCAGCCGGCGGCGCCGGGCTCTGGGTCGAGTGGTCGTTGAACGAACTTCTTACAGACGGCAGACTAAGCCGTGGCTTGAAGCGCCAGCAAGGGAGAGGCAGTCAGGCCGCAGCCGCCCTGGCAGGATTCTCGGCCAGGCCGCACACTGGTCCGGAATCGATACGAGGAGGATCGCGTGACCGAACCGTTCTATGTCTCCCGCTCGCAGGTGTGGAAGGTCGAGGGTGTCCATCGAAGGGCCCGGCTCGAGACCGAAACCGAGTTCGACATGGGCGTACACGGCCCGATCAAGGCGCACTACCGGATCCAGGCTCAAGATCAACCCCTTCCCGTCGACTACATGGTGGCCCTTACCGGCGGGTGAATGCTGGGAACACTCAACGGCGCGCTGGAGGCGCGCGAGGTTAGGCTCGACCCCGGGGGGATGACGGCCACGGTCACGGGCTTCAACGAGATCGTCGACCGACTGCCGGTGCTCACCCGCATCGAGATCGTCTACCGGTTGCGCATTCCGGCTGGCACGCGGGATGTCGTCGACTGGGCTCTGGAGTTGCACCAGTCCAAGTGTCCGACCGCGGCGACGCTGCGCGGCGCGGTCGACGTCGCCTGGACGGCGGATATCGAGGAGGAGGCTTCCGAGGCCTGAGGCAGTGCGAGCCGACGGTTCGTCCGAGGCGCGGTACGTTTACTCCACGGCGGCGGACGGCAGACGCGGCCGCTGCAACCGCAGCCAGAGGACACCGCTTAGCAGGACGACTCCCCCGGCATACTGCAGGATCGAGATTCTTTCGCCGAGGAGGAGCGAGGCCAGAAGGACCGTCAGGAGTGGCTCCACCGTCCCATACACGGCCGCCTGGCCCGGCCCGATGTCCCGGATGCCGACGAGCAGCAGCGTGACAGGCACAGCCGTGGAGATCACGCCCATTAGGCCTACCAGCAGGGCTCCGCGAGGCCCACCGCCGAGGGCCAGACCTCCGAAAAGGACGGCGGCGAGAGCCGCGACGATACCGGTCGCCAAGAGACTGACGGCGGCCGCTCCATGGGCCGGTGCGCCGCGGATGAGCGTCTTTCCCCACAGGATGTAGATGGCGACGAAGGCCACCGCCACCAGGATCAGCGCGAGCCCCAGCGAGCTTGCTGAGCGCCCATCGAAGCCCACGATCAACGCGCATCCCGAGATGGCGATCAAGGTAGCCAGCACTCGCGGTCGACTCAGCCGTTCGCCGAGAAAGAGAGCAGCTAGCACGATCACGGCCGCCGGATAGGTGAAGAAGACGAGCGAGGCCAGTGAGGCGGAGAGCCACTGCAGAGCGGCGAGGTAGGCCGTGGCGTTCACGGCGTACAGGACCCCGAGAGCGAGAAGAGAAGGCCATCGCGTTCGAGGCGGGACATGCCTTCTGGTCAACGCGATGAGCAGCCAGAGCGCCGCAGTCGCCACCAGGAACCGCCAGGCGACCATCGGCAATACCCGGACACCTTCGGCGAGGGCGAGCTTGGCCAGGATCGGAAGGGTGCTGTAACCTGCGGCCGCGCCGAACACGGCCATCGTGCCCCGGGTCTCCCTCGTCATCCCTCCGCACTCGCCGTCATCTCTATGAGTCTCTGCCTCCGGTTCTCGTCGGTACGAGGCCGTCGCGATAAGATCCATCCTCTGGCCGCGCACGCCAACCACTGAGGTGATCGCATGACCACGACTCGATATTCGAGATGGCTTCTCTCGCTCCCGGCCGTGGCAGTATGCCTTGTCCCCGCATTGGCGCCGGCTCAGTCGCTGGACCTGGACTCGTCGCGTCTCGTCGACCTCACGCATCCGTTCAACGAGCACACGGTGTACTGGCCCACCTCGCCGTCGGCCTTCGAGCTCGACACGCTGACTTGGGGCCGAACGGACGCCGGTTACTTCTATGCAGCCGCGAGCTTGGCGACGCCGGAGCACGGCGGCACGCACCTGGATGCCCCCGTCCACTTCGGGGAGGGAAGGCAAACGGCGGACCAGATACCGCTCGACCAACTGGTCGGACCGGGCGTGGTCATCGACGTTGCCGACCGTGCGGCGCGCGATCCCGACTATCGTCTCACTCGGGATGACGTCGTGGCATTCGAAGCCCGCCACGGCCGAATCCGCCCCGGCACGATCGTTCTGCTGCGCACCGGCTGGGAGAGATTCTGGCCCGACCGGGCCACGTACCTGGGTGACGCCACTCCGGGTGACGCGAGTCATCTGCACTTTCCGAGCTATGGCGAGGATGCGGCCCGGCTACTCATTCAGGAGAGGAAGGTGGCGGTGCTCGGAGTTGACGCGGCTTCCATAGACTACGGAGCCTCGGCGGACTTCATCGTGCACAGAGTGGCGGCGGCCGCCGATGTACCGGGTCTCGAGAACCTCACCAATCTGGGTGAGCTTCCCGAGACCGGATTCCTGGTGATCGCGTTGCCGATGAAGATCGAAGGAGGAACGGGCGGTCCGCTGCGAGCGATCGCCGTCGTTTCCCGCGACTGAGCTTCAGCCGCTCGCCTTCTTCAGGTTGATGCTCCCGTTCACGGTCTGGAGCGAGAGGTCCGGCCCACCGCCTCCGATCGTGCCCTGTGCATTCCGCATGCCGAAGCGACCCTTAACGGTGATCGGGAAGTCGGTGTTGATCTGTCCGTGAACGGTTTGGGCGCGCACATCGGCTGCGGCGTCGCCCGGAAGCTCGACCGTAATGCTTCCGTTGACCGTCTGGAAGCTCAGAGGGCCCTCCGCACGACCCATGGACACCGAGACGGAGCCGTTGACGGTTTGACCCTCGGCCGCGCCGGTCGCCGACACCTTGACGCCGCCGTTGACCGTCTGAGCCTTCACGTCACCGTCGATCGACATGGCCTCGATTTTGCCATTTACGGTCTGGGCGTGGAGGTTAATCCCGCGCGGTACACGAACGGTGAAGGTGACCGACACGTCATTGTCTTCAGCCCCAATCTCGCCGTTCTTTCCCGGAGCGCACTCGTAGGGCTCCTTGCCCGGCTTCCTCGGATGAAGGGCGCAGATCGTGACGCCGCCCGCATGCTCCACCACCTCGATTCGGACCTCCGAGGGGTCATCGTCCTTGCCCTGTTTGACGGCCACGACCTCGGCTTGGCCGCCGGAGATGCCCTCGGCTTCCACTGCGCCGTTGACGCCCTTGATCTCGAGCGTGGTCCCCGGCTGCATGGCGCCACTCCAGCGAAACTCCTCGCTCTGCTGGGCGAGAGTGGGTTCTACCTCCGGTCGATCGGACGGCACTGGAGCGGTCGCCGCCCCACCCCACAGCGCCAGGCCGGCGAGACCGGCCGTTAGCGATACGGCGATCGGATTGTTCATCCTCCATTCGAACACGTGCCTCACCTCCAGATCGGGTTCTTCTCGGCAGGCAAGCGCAGTCTCCCCGCCTACTCTTCCTCGAGGTAGCCTCGCCGCGTCAGGTGAATGGAGCCGTCGAACGACTCGAGCTCCATGCGGGCGCTTCCGTTGCCCACAACGAAGCTGAACCGCTTCGACTCCTGGGCGCCCGGCTCGAGCCCGACCTCGAAATCGAACTCGAAGTCGGCGTCGAAGCTCGCGACCGACACCTTGGCGTTCGCTCCCTGCTGCATGCCGACGACCACGTCGCCGTCGTGTGTTACGAAGCTGTATCGTCCGCCGTCCCGGATGTCCCCGTCCCACAGGATGTCCCCATCCACACTCGCCGCCTGGACGTTGTCGGACGACACATCCTTGAGGATGACGTCGCCGTCCACGGTCTGCGCCTCGACGCCGCCGGAGACGTCGGTCAGCCTCACGTCTCCGTCCACCGACGCGGCCTGCACGGTCGCTTCGGAGCCGAAGATCATGACATCTCCGTCCACGGCGTGCAGATCAACCTGGCCACGTCCGCCCTCGACGTGAATGTCGCCCTCCACGGTCTCTACGGAGATGCTCCCCTGCGTACCGGTGATCCGCACGTCGGCGAATGGCGCGGAGATCTCGAGCGCGGCCGCTACCGGCACCGTGAGCTCGAAGTCCACGATCGCCATGCCGGTGTTCGAGTGCGCCATGATGGAGAGCTCGTTGCCTTCGAGCTCGTACTCGATGGTGTCGTCGGAGCCGTGGTCGGCAAGCACACGCACCTGATTCTGGCTCCAGGTGGTGACCGTGACGTCTCCAGCGACTTGCTCGACCGTTACGCGGACGTTGCCGGGCACCGCGATCAGCGTATCCGTCTCTTGCGGAAGGCTCATCAGCGTGCTCAGGACGGCCGCCAGTATCGTTGCGTTCACGGTTCTATCCCCTCTTCTTCGTCGTGTGGTTCACGCGATCCCAAGAAATCACAGTTCGGTCAGCGCGGCGGTGCGACGCAGAAGGTCGAGCTTCCGCCGCATGGTTCCGGCCAGATGCCGGTTCAGGTAAGCGCTGGACGGATCAACGGCGAGAGCCTGCCGCGCGTCGTCGATTGCCTTGTCGATCAGCGCCAGCTTCTCATCCACTTTGCGCACCGTAGCCGTGTCGAGTCTCTCTCGTCCGACATCCAGCACGCGCTCGAGCTGCGCGATCGCCGACTCGTAGTCGCTGCTGGCGATCCGCGAGGCCAACAGCAGCTCCGCTTTCGCCGGCACCTGTGCGACCGGAGCAGCCGGTTCGGTCTGCCGGGTCGAGAATCCGCCGGCGGCTTGCCAGGCGATTCCGGAGGACAGGGCGACGAGGGTGATGGCCGCAGCGGCCAGCTGGGGCATGCTGAAGGTGAAGCTCCTTCCGCGGCGCTCGCGTTCTTCGGTCGCGCGAATCCGCTCGGCGATTCCCGGCCACAGGTCACGCACCGGCGGCGCGTCGACCAGCCTGCGGGCTTGCGCGACGACCTCTCGGAGCTCCACTAGCGTCTCCCGGCACTCCTCGCACCCCTCCAGATGCTCCTCGAGCTCGGATCGCTCCGAGTCCTCGAGCGCTTCGTCGAGGTAGTCGGACAACCGGTCTTGCCAGATATCCGCGCTGTCGCTCATCTCCTTGCCATCCTTAATCGTTTGACCGTTGCGCCGGTGTTGGGGGCGCTCAAGCCAGAGTCGCGCGCAGGAGCATTCGCGCCCTGTGCAGCTGCGACTTCGACGTTCCGGCGGTGATCTTCAGCATCCGCGCGATTTCGTGGTGCTTGTATCCCTCCACGTCGTGCAGCACGAACACGTGTCGGGCCCGGGCGGGCAATCGTTCGATCGCTGTGTCGAAGTCCATGCCGATCTCCGAGCTCCTCTCGTGCGACGGTCTACCCTCCCGACTCCATTCCTCGGGCACCATGCGCTCCCGGTGAATGGCGAGTCGCCGACGATGTCCGAGGATCACGCTGATCGCCACGCGGTAGAGCCAGGAACCGAATGCCGCCTCGCCTCGGAACTGCGCGATCTTCTGCCAAGCACGGACAAAGGCGTCCTGCGTCAGCTCGTCGGCGTCATCCGGACCCGCCATCCGCCGCGCCAGGCCGTATATCCTGGTCACGTGACGTCGGTAGAGCCGCTCGAACGCTCCTTCATCTCCCTCCGCGGCGAGGGCGACGTCGTAGGCATCCAGATCCGCGTCCGGCACCAGTGCGTGCTCGATCAGCTTCGATCTCTCTTTTGGTGTTTTCTTCTCTCGCACGTTAAGACGGCGCCAATTGGTGAATGGTTGGAAGATGTGCGTCCCCTGTCGCTACCTTTGAACGACACCGATCGAACATAGCTTCGAGTCGGCTGGACCGAACGACCTACGGGAGGCAGAAGCTGGTACCTTCGACCGCTCGATCGTCCACGCCCGTCCCGGTGATCGCCAATCCCGGTTCCGTACGTGATATTTCGGTTGCCCTTATTGAGAGGCTGCTTGCGCCGATCTCGGAGATCGAGGTGCGCTGGACCAAAGGACCTGGGCACGCGCGCGAGCTGGCTCGCCAAGCCGGGGCGAGCGGCAGGCCGCTGGTCGTCGCGGCCGGTGGCGACGGAACGGTGAGCGAGGTGGCCTCCGGACTCGTGTCGGCATCCGAAAGCACGTCGCTCGGGATCCTACCGTTCGGCACGGGAAACGACTTGGCGCGCTCGCTCGGGCTCCCGCTCGACCTTGATCGCGCTGCGGAAGTTCTCGTCACGGGTCGAGCGCGGCCGATGGACCTCGTGCGTGTGCATGCCACGGGGCCGACCACGATGGCGATCAGCTCGATCGCCGGTCTGGGCGGTGACGTCGCGGCGGGCCTCGACCAGGAGCTCAAGCGGACATGGGGTCCGGCCGCGTACCTGCGCATGGCGCTCGACAACGTGGCCACCGCCGCGACCTTCCGAGTCGCGATCACGCTGGACGATGAACGTCTGACGGTGGATCTGACCAACGTCGTGGTGGCAAACGGCAAGTTCCTGGGCGGAGGGATTCCGGTTGCGCCCCTGGCCGAGATCGACGATGGCCTCCTCGATGTGATGGTGCTGCCGGCTCTCCCCACGGTGCGGCTGTTCGGCCTGGTTCCACAGGTCCTGATAGGACGCCATCATCGAAGTCGCCACGTCATCCACCGTCGATCACGAAGCGTGAACGTAGAGGCGGACTCTCCCATGCCCGTGACGATCGACGGAGAGCCGGCCGGGTCGGGCCCGGTCTCCTACGAGATCGAGCCCAGCGCTCTGCGTGTGATCCGTCCCCCGGCCGTGCCGCAGGGCTCACTCCGCTACCGGATCTAGGGTCCGTCCGGACAACCGTCGCTGCGCGCCAGCTGTCCATCATGCGACGGCCAGGTGACGGGGCGTGCGGAGCGCGGGGACGGTCGCTCGCCGGCCGGCCGGCATGATCCTCGATATCCATACATGTTCGGATAAAACCTCAACGGAGACGAAGTGATGATGCGGCTTCAGATTGCAGCGGTACTCGGATCATTCCTCCTGCTTGGCGCGCCCCACTGGATGCAGGCGCAGGAACCGGATGCGGAGCGTGAGCGGGCGGAGGCGGAGCAGCAGGCCGAGGCCGAAGCACAGGCGGAGGCGGAGCAGGAGGCCGAGGCCGCAGCAGAGGCGGAGGCGCGGGTGCGCGAGCGGATCGTGCGCGCGCAGGTGGCCGGCTCCGGAGCGTATCTGGGCGTATCCCTCCGCGACGTGTCGAAGGAGGATGTGTCCAGCCTCGGCCTGCCGGATGAGTTCGGCGCGCTCATCGAGCGCGTGAGCGAAGAGAGCCCGGCCGCAGACGCGGGCCTGCAGGAAGGCGACGTGATCGCGACCTGGAATGGCGAGCGCGTGGAGAGCGTGGCGATGCTCACTCGCTTCGTGCGCGAGACGCCTCCGGGCCGCAGCGTACGGCTCGGTGTCTTGCGTGGCGGATCTGAGCGGACAATCGCCGTCGAGCTCGGCGAGCGCTCCACGGCGAGAGCCCTCGCCTACGCGATCCGGCCGGAGATGCGTGAGCAGATGCAGGAGCTACGTGAGCACCTGCGCGAATCTCGCGACAAGATGCGTCTGTCGGAGGAAGATCTGCGGGAGATGCGAGCGAAGATGCGTCTGTCGGAGGAAGAGCGGCGCGAGGCGCACGAGCAGATGCGGGCGGCTCGCGAGCGCATGCTGGAGTGTATGGTTGACGTCCAGGTAGATGAGGAGAGCGAGGGTGGCGAGCGCCGGGTCGTGATCGTGCGTGGCGGACGCAGTCGGCTGGGTGTACGGCTGCAGAGCCTCACCGATCAACTCGGTGACTACTTCGGGATCGAGGACGGTGACGGGGCTCTCGTCACCTCCGTGACGGAAGATTCGCCGGCAGCGGCCGCCGGTATCCAGGCGGGGGACGTGATCGTCGCCGTCGGGTCCACGTCGGTAGAGGGTCCGGGTGACGTAGTCCGTGCGGTTCGTGGTGCGGAGGTTGGTCCCGCCGAGGTGACGGTCATAAGGGACCGCCAGCGTCGCAGCTTCACCGTAACGCTCGAGGAGCCTGTCGAGAGCGACTGCGAGAACGTGCTCGTCGCTCCCGAGGGTGGCCCCCACTCCTTCCGATGGCATTCCGATGACGGCGAGGTCCTCGTCCTGCCGCACCCTCCGGTGGCCCCTCACATCAGGGCCTTCGCGCTGCCCGCGGTGCCGCCCGCTCTGCACGTCCTGCCGCACGGTGCGCTGGCGCCGCCTGCGCCGATGGCTCCGGGCGAAGTAGAGAGTGCCCCCGCGCCTCCGGCAGCCCCGCTGCCCCCGGTTCGGACGCTCTAGGGCGCTTGACGTTGGCTTGGCGGCACCCGGCCGGCGTCACGGATCAAAAAGAAGAAAGGCCCGGGCTCCTGGCCCGGGCCTCACGTCGGGGCCCAGCAGCCCCCGCGGGCGCGGAGGCTACTGCCGAGTCGAGACGATCTCCAGCGTCTTTCGGCCTTCCTTCTCACCCTTTCTCTGCTCGTACGACGTGTACACGATCCTGTCCGGTCCATCCATGCGGGTGACAGTCTTCAGTTTCACCTTCTCGCCGGTGACCGGATCCGTAAAGCTTCCGTGCATGACGATGCCGTTGACCTCATCGTCCCATTGACCGTAGTACGTGTAGATGCCTGTGCCGAAGTTGTCGATCCACGTCGCCTCGTACTGCTGATCGACGTTGTCATAGCCGGTCCAGCCCGTTCCCCTGAACGGCATCCCCATCGCGGTGCCCTCTACCGTGTCCAGGAGATACCGTCCGCCCATGATCATCTGGCTCGTGTTGGTGGCGGTCGTCACGGTGGGCTCGGCGCCGGGCTGCATCCACTGGGTCACGGTCATCGCCCACGTGCCCACGAGCTCCGCGAGCTTCGCGTGGTGCTCACCGGGGGTCATCGCCTTCTCGTAGGCGGCCATGACCGCCGCCTCGTCGTACTCTTGAGCGAGGGCGGGATGGGCTGCCGCCAGGCTCAGGCTCATAGCGAGCGCGACTGCGAAGTTTCTGGAATTCGTCCTCATACCGCGTCTCCTGCTGAAGTGCTGCGAGGTTGCGCCTCGTCGGCGGCGGGTTCCTCACCTTATCCGCTCTCGACGGAGGCGACAAGCAGCAGCCGCGGGAGGTCGAGTCGATGGGCCGAGAGAGGGTTTCGCGGCTCAACGTCCTCCGGCGTCGTGGCCTATTCGTCCTCGCTGTTGAAGCGTTTCAGGTCCTCTCGGATGATCTTGACGGCGTCGTTCACGGTCGGAGCGCAGAAGGGAATGTCCAGGTCCTGCGGGCCGGCGAGATTCCGCTCTCCGCCCAGCATGTGCTCGCGGGCCCAGACTCTCAGCTCCTCCCACATGTCGCCGAGAAGAATCAGCGGGATTCCGGAGACGTGCTTCACCTGGCAGAGCTGCCAGATCATCGCCGTCTCCAGCAGCGTGCCAAGGCCGCCCGGCACGACGATGAAGGCGCTCGACAGACGAACGAAGTGGTGAAGGCGGGAGAAGAACGTGCGATGCCGATAGATCTTCTCCACGAAAGGGTTCGGCTCCTCTTCCGAGTTGAGCTCGATCGGCAGGCCGAAGGACCGCGTGACGTTACTCGGATCGCCGAGCTTCGCCCCCTCGTTAGCGGCCTCCATGAGCCCCGGACCGCCCCCCGTCACGATGTCGCACCCCATATAGGAAAGCTGCTCCGCCAGCGAACGTACATCTTCAAACAGTTGGTCGCCCCGCTTCATGCGAGATGAGCCGAACACGGTGACGCGATAGTACTTCGGCTTCGGCGGCCGTATGCGGGCCAGGTCGTTGACCACCGACCACAGATCCACGAGAGCTTCTTCCACGACCTCGAACGTCTCTTCTCCGACCACGACTCGTGTGTTTCTGCTGGTGACCCCGGAGCTGGAGTCCGTCACGTCATGCTCCTTTCGCGGCTCGTCCGTCTTTCGGTGGCCCTCTGCCCTCGAAGGCGCGCCGTGCCCTTGGTTGCCAGCCCGCGGCCTCGCGCGTGCTCGCCGATCAGAACGGGAAGATACGCTCGAGGCGACTCGAACGGGCGGGTGTCGGAAGCCGACGACGAGCGAGGAACCCGGCGGGTTGCGACAACTCGGCGCCCGAAATGTGGCCCGGCGGCAACAACCGGCGGCCTCGAATTACGTCACCGTACCTCTAGTAGTCTGTGAGCATGATCCGGTATCATGCTAAATGGTAATTGGTTAGAATGTGTCGCTTGGGGCATGCAAGAGAACGGCTCGGCCGTGTACGTCTCGTGCACTTCCGATCCAGCGATGACCCAATATGCGATTCAAACCCAAGAGCTTACGCGCGAGTACTCCACGCTTCGCGCCCTCGATCGACTCTCGCTGGAGATACCGGCGGGCTCGATCTTCGGTTTTCTCGGTTCCAACGGGGCCGGCAAGACGACGACGATACACCTGCTGCTCGGACTTCTGCATCCCACCGCAGGGCGGGCCGCCGTTCTCGGCCACGACGTGGCCACCGAGATCGACGAGGTTCGGCGCCGCACCGGTGCACTGCTCGATAAGGCCGGACTCTACGCGAGGCTCGGAGTTCAGGACAACCTGGAGTTCTACGGCAGGATCTGGCACATGCCGCGGCGCGAGCGCCGGGCCCGGTCGGAAGAGCTTCTGCGCCAGTTCGGCCTTTGGGACCGGCGGAAAGAGCCGGCGGGTCGCCTCAGCTTCGGCATGAAGAGAAAACTGGCCGTCGCGCGTGCCCTCTTCCACCGACCGGACCTGGTTTTTCTGGACGAGCCCACGGCCGGCCTCGATCCCGTGTCGGCCGAGTCTCTGCGACGCTCGCTCGTCGACCTCGTCGCTCAAGAGGGGGTCACCGTCTTCCTCACGACGCACAACGTGCCGGAAGCCGGAAAGGTATGCGATCAGATCGGGATCATCCGATCCGGTCAGTTGCTTGCCAGCGGCTCGCCGGAAGAGCTCCGCGCCTCGGCCGGCTCGAACCGGATCGTGGTGCGAGGCTCGGGATTCACCGAGGAGGCTTTCACTCTGCTCGCGCTTCGCCCCGAAGTCGAGAGGGCGGAGACGAGGGGAGGGACACTCCACGTCTGGCTGGTGCCCGGTTCCTCGGCGGCTCCGATCATCAGCCTCCTCGCCGGCTGTGGGGTCCAGATGGAAGAGGTAGTCAGGGAGACGACGTTCGAGGATGCTTTTCTTTCCGTGCTGGGCGCCGAAGGTCACGAGCCGAAGACGGCCCGTGTAGCGCGCGGGCGATTCGGAGCGGTGCGAGCCGAAGAGGCGTTCGCGCTGAACGTGCCCGAGCGCGAAGGCTCCAACCTCTCCGCGGGCGTCGCATGATTCGGGACGCGGCGTCGGTGACGTGGAAAGAGTGGCGTGAGCTCACGGCAGCCGAGGGCTGGGAATCCGGGCTCCTCGGTCTTGTCCTCTTCGTCGGCCTCCTTGGTCTCTTTCTGCCCTATCAGGTGGGGAGGAGCTGGCTGAGCGCACCGTGGGTCATGCTGTTCTGGATCTGGGTCCCGATCTTTCTCATGACGACCGTGACGGCGGACACGTTCGCTGGAGAGCGCGAGCGAGGGACTCTGGGGAGCTTGCTCGCTACCCGGCTTCCGGACAGGGCGATTCTGGCGGGAAAGATCGCGGCAGCGGTCACCTATGTTTGGGGGGCGACGCTGCTGAGCGTGCCGCTGAGCCTGATCGCGATCAACTTCAAGGCGTCGCCAGGCCCGCTCGCCTACTATACAGCCGGCCAACTTGGCACGGTGGCCACGCTCGCTCTGCTCTCGTCCATCTTCGGGGCGGCGCTGGGGGTGCTCATCTCCCTGCGCTCGCCGACGGTGCGCCACGCTCAACAGACCTTCAGCTTGGGCGTTCTGGTGGCCTTCGTGTTTCCCGTCTTCGGGCTTCAGATGCTGCCTGCCGCCACCAAGACGGGACTGATCCCAGCGCTGGTGTTCGGTGAGGCAGGGCGGGTCGCCCTGGTCCTGGCCGTGGTCTTCACCGTCTTGGATGTGCTGCTTGTCACCGCCGCCATGGCCCGGTTTCGCAGGGGCCGCCTCCTTCTTAACTAGCGTAGGATCGGAGTAACGGCAGTAAGGAGTAAAAGTGGTGTCGATGTTAGAATGGAGCCGCGACGCCCATCAGGTGACGCGTAACAACGGGCGACAGGATCCGGAACTCGCGGCGCTCCGGGCCCGCGGACATTCTCTGCTCGCGGCCAACTGGCGGGTGCGGATTCGAGGTGACCGGCGGTCTCCGCCACGTCCCTTAGGCGTGGAGCTATCCGCTCCCTCCCTCAACGAGGACAGGAATACGACGCGCGTTGCCGCCCGCGGGTTCACGAACGGGACGGCTCCGCCCCAGGGCACGCGGGAAGAGACCGGAGGCCAGGAGAGAGCAGAGACCGACGTCCTGGTGTTTCCCGGGATCCTGTTGCCGCCATCGGAGAAGCCGGTGCGAGGCCCACTCTCCTGGGCCTACTGGTCGGCCCGCCGCAAGTAGGCCGTCAGAGGCCGGGCTTTCGACCTCCTCCTTCCCTCGCGGCGCGCTCACGAGCGCCGTGGTCGTGCCGCATCCTCTCGACCCTTAGATTCCGGGCCATGCAAGGCTGTCCGTTTTGCGAGCTGCCCGAGGCGAGGATCCGCATCGAGGGGGAGCATGGTCTCGTCGTCCGAGACGGCTACCCGGTCGCGGCGGGGCATCTTCTCATCGTTCCCCGTCGTCACGTCGAAAGCATCTTCCACCTCTCCGAGCCCGAGCAGGACGAGCTCTGGTCGCTCACGGCGCGCGCGCGAGGTCTGCTGATTCGGGAGGCCCGACCGGAGGGTTTCACGATCGGGATCAACGACGGACTCGCGGCCGGCCAGACGGTGCCCCATGCCCACATCCATGTGATACCCCGGCAGATCGGTGACGTGGCGGACCCGACCGGAGGCATCCGCGCGATCGTGAGCCCGCGGAAGGCGCGCTACTGGGAGCATTCCTGACCGATGCGTCTGATCCGTGAGTTGGAGAGACAGCAAGCGGAGCGCGGTCATCTGGACGAGGCATGCCTACGGGAGTTGAGCTCCCGCCTGGGCGTTCCGCTCTACCGCTTGGAAGGCCTGGTCTCCTTCTACCCCCACTTCAGGACCGAGCCCGCGCCTCCCGTCACGATCTCGGTCTGCCGCGACATGAGCTGCCACTTGGCCGGCGGCGCGGACGAAGCCGATGCGCTGTGGGGGGAGCTGGCCAGCGCGGAACGCTTCTCCGTCGAGGAAGCCTCCTGCCTCGGGTGCTGCGAGCTGGCCCCCGCCGCCAGGGTGAACGGGCATCCGTGCCAGCTGGGGGATGCACTGGAGCTCGCCACCTCCATGCCGAAGGACGACCCCGGTCTCGGCGGCGATCAGCGGGAGTGGAAGAGCGATCCGTACGGCGACGATGAGCGCTACGGGGTCCTGCGGGCGGCGCTGGCGTCACCGTCGCCGAGCGATGAAGCGGAGCGGATCGTGGACGCGCTGCAGGAATCGGGGCTGCGCGGCATGGGCGGAGCCGGCTTTCCGACCGGATTGAAATGGAGGCTGGTACGGGATGAGGAGGCCCGGCCGAAGTACGTGGTATGCAACGCCGATGAGAGCGAGCCCGGAACCTTCAAGGACCGCGTGATCATGGAGCAGCTTCCACACCTCGTCGTGGAGGGAATCGCGCTCGGCGCCTTTGTCGTGGGGGCGGAGAAGGGCATCATCTACCTCCGCCACGAGTACGGGCGCGCGAAGGCGGCGCTGGAGGCCGAGCTCGACCGGGCCCGGGCCGCCGGGCTGCTCGGAAGCGGCATTCTCGGGACCGAATTCAGCCTGGACATCGAGATCTTCGTCTCACCGGGAGGTTACATCCTCGGCGAAGAGACCGCCCTGCTCGAAGCCTTGGAGGATCGGCGCGGCGAACCACGGAACAAGCCGCCCTTCCCGGGCACGGTGGGCCTCCATGGCCGTCCCACGCTGATGAACAACGTGGAGACGCTGGCGCTGGTACCGGGAATACTGCGTCAGGGCGTCGCATGGTGGCAGTCGATCGGGAGGGACGGGCATGCGGGGTTGAAGTTCATCTCGGTCTCGGGCCACGTGGAGAAACCAGGGGTCTACGAGATCCCGACGGGAACGACGGTCGCCGAGTTGATCGAGCTCGCGGGCGGCGTCTCGGGGGGGCGGGCACTGAAGGCCTTCGCGCCGGGTGGGGCCTCATCCAACTTCCTTCCCGCCCGTCACGTGGAGGTCCCGATCGATTTCGCGACGATCGAAGAGAGAGGCAGCATGATGGGGTCGGGTGCGCTCGTCGTCGTGGCCGAGGATACACCGTTGCTGCCCCTCGCGGCCAACGTGGTTCGCTTCTTCCGCAACGAGTCCTGCGGCAAGTGCGTTCCCTGTCGTATCGGCACCCAGAAGGCCACGGAGATGCTCGAGGCGACGCTCCAGAGCGGGGTGCCCCTCGACTGGTCGGTGATCCGGAAGCTGAATCTTCTGCTCGGCGAGACGTCTATCTGCGGTCTCGGGTACGTGGCGTTGAACCCGCTCATCTCGGTAGCCGAGCACTGGCCGGAGGAGGTTCCCGGGTGCCGCGCCGATGCCCCAGGACAGGGTCAGGATAAGATCCCGTGACGAAACGGCGCAGCGGTGAGCCGATGATCAGCCTGACCATCGATGGGCGGGCGGTCGAGGTTCCGCCGGGGGCGACGATTTGGGATGCGGCCCGGTTGCTGGGTATGGACCTTCCGGTCCTCTGCCACGACCCGAGGCTCGAGCCCGTCGGCGTGTGTCGGCTGTGCCTCGTCGAGGTTGGCGAGCCCAAGCTGACGGCTGCCTGCGTCCGAGCCGCCGAGGACGGGATGGAGGTTCGCACATCATCGGGACGGCTCGAGGTCTGCCGACGCGGCCTGGTGGAGCTCCTGCTGTCGGACTACCCGGTCGATGCCTCGGACCGTCCAAAGACGGGGTCGGATGCCCTGGTGGCGTTGGCAGCTGAATTGGGCGCGGATTGGTCCGCTCGCCGTCGGAGCGGCGATCCGGGCGACGCGACCGGATCGCGGACCGAGCCCGCGGGCGGGATCCCGGCTGGCGACGGCCGAGCGCTCGACCACACGTCGAAGGTGATCCTCGTCGACCACCAGGCATGCATCCTCTGCGACCGCTGTATCCGCGGCTGCGACGACCTGCAGGTGAACGAGGTCATGGGTCGCACCGGAAAGGGATACCGGACTCGAATCGCCTTCGACCTGGACATGCCGATGGGAGAGAGCACCTGCGTATCATGCGGGGAGTGTGAGAAGGTCTGTCCGACCGGCGCCCTGTCACTCCGCGCGTGGGAGGAGCCGCCGGGCGAGGCGGCAGGATCCGGCGACGTGGGCTGGGAGGTGTTGTGACTATGACGACGTTGCTCGGCGAGCTGAAGAAACGCGGCGTGAAGGTGCGCCGGAGAGGTGAGCGGCTACTGCTCAGCGATCTGCACGGCGCCATGACGCCGGAACTGAGGGCGGCGATCGGCGCGCACCGCGAGGAGCTGCTCGCGACGCTCGACGCGGCCGGGTCGACGCTGGAGTCGGTCGACTCGGTCTGCCCGTACTGCGGAGTCGGGTGTGCCATCCGGTATTTCGTGGACGAGCCGGAGAACCGGATTCGGTACGCCGATGGCCGGGAGAGTCCGGTCAATCACGAGCGTCTCTGCGTGAAGGGGAGGTTCGGATTCGACTACACGAGCCACCCCGAGAGACTGTCAACCCCGCTGATTCGGAAGTCGTCGTCCTATCCGAAGGGGCCGCTTTCCACCGAAGTGCGTGGCGAGCGCCGGCGACGACCTGGTGGGCTCGTCGACTACGAGGAGGTGCTCCCGCACTTCCGCGAGGCGACGTGGGAGGAGGCCCTGGATCTGTCGGCAGCACGGCTCGTCGAGATCCGTGATCGAGACGGTTCCGGCGCGCTGGCGGGGTTCGGGAGCGCGAAGTGCAGCAACGAGGAAGCCTACTTGTTCCAGAAGCTGGTGCGTGCGGCGTTCGGCACGAACAACATCGACCATTGCACCCGGCTATGTCATGCCTCTTCGGTCGCCGCACTCCTCGAGACGATCGGGTCGGGGGCGGTGACGAACGTCTTCGGCGATGTGCGAAACGCCGACGTCGCGTTGGTCGCCGGCTCCAACACGACCGAAAACCACCCGGTGGCGGCCACCTTCATCAAGCAGGCGCGAAAGAGTGGACGGACCAAGCTCATCGTCGTCGAGCCGCGGCGGATCGAGATGGCCGACCACGCGGACTACTTCCTCCAGATCAATCCCGGCACCGACGTCGCGCTCTACAACTCCTGGATGCACGTGCTGATCGAGGAGGGGCTGATCGACGAGGCCTACATCTCCGAGCGCACCGAGGGCTTCGACGAACTCGCAGCGGTGGTGCAGGGCTATCCCCCGGATGTGGCGGCGGGAATCTGCGGGTTGGAGCCCGACCTGATCAGGGAGGCGGCGCGAACGTTCGGCGAGGCGTCGCGTGCAATGATCTTCTGGGGCATGGGCATCTCGCAGCACACGCACGGTACCGACAACGCGAGGTGCCTCATATCCCTGGCCCTGATGACCGGCAACATAGGCCGAGAGGGCACGGGTCTTCATCCGCTGCGCGGGCAGAACAACGTCCAGGGAGCCTCGGATGCCGGCCTTATCCCGATGGTCTACCCCGATTATCAAAGCGTCGCGGATCCGTCAGTCCGCGAGAAGTTCGAGCGGGCCTGGGGCGTGGAGCTGGACCCGAACCCTGGCCTCACGGTGGTCGAGATCGTGGGTGGGGCGCTGGACGGCGTGATCAAGGGCATGTACATGATGGGAGAGAACCCCTTTCTGTCGGACCCCAACGTCAACAAGGTGCGCAAGGCCCTGTCGAACCTCGAGTTTCTCGTCGTCCAGGACATCTTCCTCACCGAGACGGCCGAGTTCGCCGACGTCATCCTCCCCGCGACCAGCTTTTTCGAGAAGAACGGCACGTACACGAACAGCGATCGTCGCGTGCAGGTGGGTCGGAAGGTCCTGCAGCCGCCGGGCGGCGCCCGTCTCGACTGGGAGATCACGTGTGAGATCGGCACCCGGATGGGCTATCCGATGGCGTATGATTCGCCCGAGCAGGTGTTCTCGGAGTTCACAGCTCTAGCTCCCTCCTATGCTGGACTGACGCACGATAACCTCGGGCTCACCGGGAAGCTTTGGCCGTGCCCGGATCCGAGCGAAGACGGGATCCAGGTGCTGTTCGGGGACCGCTTCCCGACCCCTACCGGTAGAGGGAAGTTCGTGCCCGCCGAGTTCGCGTCCGCCAAGGAGCTGCCGGATGAAGAGTACCCGTTCGTACTCAACACGGGTCGGAAGCTCGAGCACTGGCACACGGGCACCATGACGCGCAGATCCCGCGCGCTCCACGCGATCCGGCCGGGGCCGACGGTCGACATGCATCCAGCCGACCTGGAGGCGCTCGGCGTGGAGGACGGCGAGCTCGTGGAGGTGGCGTCCCGGCGGGGATCCATCGTGCTGCCGGCCGCGCGCTCGGACGGCATGCTGCGCGGCGCCGTGTTCATCCCGTTTCATTTCAGAGAGGCGGCCGCGAACCTGCTGACCATCGATGCGCTGGATCCGGCGGGGAAGATCCCGGAGTACAAGTTCTGCGCGGTGCGCGTCTCTCCGGCATCTTCGAGCGGAGCCGTCTCGGGCGAGGGCGTCTGAGCGGAGCCGTCTACTCGGTGGGCGAGGGGAACTCGCCGATCGAGCAGAACGCCCTTCGCGCCAGCGCCGTCAGCGTCCGAGGAGGCAAGACGATCGCTTCGCGGATCCGCTTCCGCAGGCACTCCGGAGCACGCGCTCCCGCTCCGTACGTGGACACCGCGCGGACGAGCTGACGGGGCTCCATAGAGAAGGTCATCTAGCGGAGGGTTCAGCGGCAACCTCACATGAGGTCGTTCCTATTTTCCGTAGGAGCCGCCCAGATGATCGTATGGGTCGTAGCCCTTGTCGAGCGCCTCCTCGTAAC
>JARRMU010000013.1:47903-67888 GCA_037385645.1 Gemmatimonadales bacterium | reverse complement strand
TTCGCTCGGGCAGGTGGTGCTCGGTCACGATTCGACCCTTCCCGTGACCGTCGACGACATGATCCATCATGCGTGCGCGGTGCGTCGCGGCCTGCAGGGGCCCCTGTTGATCGTGGACATGCCCTTCCTCAGCTATCAAGTGAGCGACGAAGATGCGCTCAGAAATGCCGGAAGGGTGATGAGGGAGACGGGCGCCGAGGCGGTGAAGCTGGAGGGCGCCACGGACTCCACTCTTGAAAGGATCCGCCTCATCGTCGACGCCGGCATACCGGTGATGGGCCACCTCGGTCTCACGCCGCAGTCCGTTCACGAGCTCGGCGGCTATTCGGTTCGAGGGCGCGAGCGAAAGGAAGCCGATCGCCTTCGGCACGACGCCCGAGCCCTCGAGGAGGCGGGTTGCTTCAGCATCGTCCTCGAGTTGATGCCCAGGGAGCTTGCCGGCGAGATAAGCCGCTCGATCCGGATTCCGACCATCGGCATCGGCGCCGGTGCGGAATGTGACGGCCAGGTGCTCGTCCTGCCGGACATGCTTGGCCTCAACCCGTCCTTCAACCCGACCTTTCTTCGCCGATTCGCGGAGCTCGGGGAAGCGGTTCGTCGCGGCGTCGACGAATACGTGAGCGCCGTAAAATCGAGCGAGTATCCGGCCGACTCCGAGAGCTACGAAGGGTGAGCGACACCCTGCAGGTCGTCCACACGGTCTCGGAGATGCGCCGGGTGCGTGAGGCGGCGACGGCCACTCGCCGAACGATCGGGTTCGTCCCTACGATGGGGTACCTGCACCAGGGCCATCTGAGCCTGGTCGACGTGGCCAGGCGGCACACCGATCTCGTGATCCTGTCCATCTACGTGAACCCCGCCCAATTCAGCGCTGGAGAGGATCTCGAGGCGTATCCGCGAGATCTGCAGCGGGACCTCGACCTGGCACGCCGACAGGGCGTCGATGTCGCGTTCGTTCCGTCGGACGAGGCTGTCTACCCGGAGCCGCAAACGATCTGGGTGGAGCCCCCGGAGGATGTGGGGCGCCGGTTGTGCGGCGGGCGCCGACCCTCCCATTTTCGAGGCGTTCTGACGGTCGTGGCAAAGCTCTTCGGCATCGTGCAGCCCGATGTGGCCGTGTTCGGACGCAAGGACTATCAACAGGCGGTGCTGATACGGCGGATGGTTCGGGAACTCGACCTGCCCATACGCATAGAATTGGCGCCGATCGTGCGGGAGGCCGGAGGGCTGGCGATGAGCTCCCGTAACGCGTACCTGGCGGCCGAGGAACGGCCGGCGGCGCTCGGACTCTCCGGGGCGCTGAGGGCGGTCCGCGAAGCGTTCGAGCGGGGCGAGCGCTCCGCCGAGGTGCTTCGGCAGCTGGCCCGAGGCTTCATGGAGGAGGCTGGGGTCCGCGTGGACTACGCGGACGTCGTGGAGGCGAACGACCTGTCGCCCGTTGTCGAGGCCCAGCCGGCTTCGGTGTGCGCGGTAGCAGGATATGTGGGAACGACGAGACTGATCGACAACGCGTTGTTGGCGGGCTCGTCCTCCCTGGATGACTCGAGGGCATAGATGCGCAGAACGCTGTTCAAGTCGAAGATCCACCGCGCCACTCTTACGGGAGCACACCTGGACTACGAGGGGTCAATCAGCGTCGATCGAGACCTGATGGATGCCGCGGAGCTGGTCCCGTACGAGAAGGTCCAGGTTCTGAACCTCTCCAACGCGGCGCGTCTGGAGACGTACGTGATCGAGGGGGCACGAGGCAGCGGAGAGATCCAGCTGAACGGTCCAGCGGCACGATTGGGACACGCCGGCGACCAGGTCATCATCGTCAGCTACGCGGAGTACGAGGAGGAGGAAGTGGCCCGCCATGCGCCGACCGTGGTGCACGTCGATGCACACAACCGGCTCCTTCCGGATCTCCGCTCCGGCACGGCGGTCTGAGCCCGCCGCATCCCCTCCTAGATCGGGCCGCCAAGGACGGGCGGCTTCCCGACTGGGCCCACTGCTCCCAGGCCCGCCTCGATCACATCCGCCGCGTGCGTGACCTTCTCGCCTCCTGGGGAGGTGCGCTGGGCCTCGAGCAGACCGAAATGAGTCGGTGGCTAGCGGCTGCCACGCTTCACGATGCCTTGCGGGACGAAGATCCGGCGGAGTTCGTGACCGATGCGGTCCACCCTCCGGACGTCGCAGCCCGGTGGCCTCGCCACCTCCTTCACGGCCCCGCCTGCGCCCACCGGCTTCTGGCCGAGGGCGTGAGAGACGAAGCGCTTCTGCGCGCGGTGGCTTACCATACCACCGGCCATCCGGACCTGGACGAGATGGGCGAGTACCTGTACCTGGCCGACTTCTTGGATCCGGGCCGTGACTTCATGCAGGACGAGCGGGCTTCGTTCAGACGGCGTCTTCCCGGGGAGCGATCGGTCGTGCTCCTGGATGTCATCGGCCTGCGCATCGGCCACCTGCTCGAACGAAGAAGCACCATTCTCGAAGAGACGCTGCGTTTCTGGAACAGGGTCGCGGCGGAGACGGAGCGAACGTGAATCAGCGGAAGTCGAGGGGTCGAAAGAAGCGCGCGAGTCGGAAGGGATCCGAGAGTCGAAAGGGGCCCAAGTCGCGTCGACGTAGCGGTCCACCAAGGGCGGCTTATGCGGCGGCGCTGCTCATGGTCATCGTGTTGCTCGCCTCGGCCTGGTGGGGGTGGAGACAGGCGCGCGAGTCGATCGATCCCGCCGAAGATCCGTTCGCCCGTCAGGTCGAGTTGCCTCCCGAGCCGGATCCGATCGCGCGCGTGGAAGTGCTCAACGGGGCCGGTGAGCCCGGAGCGGCTCAGGAGGCGGCCGAGATCCTGCGCGGCGCCGGCTTCGACGTCGTCTATTTCGGAAACGCGAGCGACTTCGACAACCCGCGGACACGGGTCATCGCACGCGTCGAAACCGATGGGCGAGCGGACTCTGTGGCCGGCTGGCTGCGCGTCGATCGCCTCGAGGTCGACGTCGATCCGACGATGCATCTGGACGCCACGATCGTCCTCGGTAGCGACTGGCGGCGCCGGCTTCGCCTCGTAACCGACGCAACGGCGGAATCCGAGCTCGAGCCGCAGCGCTGAGGCGCCGGCCTCGCCGGCCCGCCTTCGGATCGACTCTTCATTGAGCTGTCCTAACCGTGGGATGGCGTTTGTACGTAGGCAGTCAGCGGGGCTCGATCCCTGAGGCGCCGTTCCCGCTATCAATCCCCTGATCGCTCTCGAGCCGTAGCTGTCCGCAAGCCGCCGCGATGTCGCGGCCCCGGGGCGTCCGCACCGCGGCCTCCACGCCTCGTGCCCGCAGCGTCTCGGCGAAGGCGGCCACCCGCTCGGGAGGACTCGGTTGCCAGTCCACGTGGGGGATCGGATTAAGCGGGATGAGGTTGACGAACGCGGACAGACCCCGCAGCAACGAGGCCAGCTGCCCGGCCAGGGTCGTCGCATCGTTGACGCCGTCGATCAACGTGTACTCGAACGTGATGCGCCGCCCGCGAAGCCGAGCGTACTCTCGGATGGCCTCGAACAGCTCGGGCAGCGGATATCGGCGCTCGATGGGCATCAGCCGCGCCCTCAAGTCGTGATCGGGCGCGTGCAACGATACGGCGAGGCCGAACTGCTCCGACCGTCGGGCGAGCTCCAGGATTCCGGGCACGAGCCCCACCGTCGAGACCGTGATCCGACGGGCACCGACTCCGAAGCCGCCGTGCAGGACGTCCAACGAGCCGTGCACAGCCTCCAGGTTGGCCAGCGGCTCGCCCATCCCCATGAATACCACGTTGTCCACCGCACGGGCCCATTCGGATCGGGCGAAGCGCGCCGCGTCCCTGAATTGAGCCGCGATCTCGGCGGCGGAGAGTTGCCGGCGGAAACCGAAGTGGCCTGTCGCGCAGAAGAGGCAGCCGAGAGCGCAGCCCGCTTGCGAGGAGAGGCAGAGCGTCAGTCGATCGGAAGTCGGGATCAACACCGACTCGATGTGCTCGCCATCCTCCAGCCGCCAGAGGTGCTTCACCGTTCCGTCCCGTGAGCGGGCGACGTGAGCCGGCTCCAGCGGCGTCAGTGAGAACTCGGAGCGGAGGACGGAGCGAAGCTCCTTGGGGAGCGTGGTGGCCTCGTCCAACGAGCGGACCTTCCGATCGAACACCCAACGGCGTAGCTGCTCGGTCCTGTACGCAGGCTCGCCGTGCGCCTCCATGGCCGTGCCGACCCGGCACGAGAAATCCTCCGGCCCGAGCCCGAGAAGGTCGGTGCGGCTCGGGCGAGTGCGGACCGGGGGGATCTGATGGTCGTCGGGTTCGGTTGTCATCATCGGGGCTCGAGCGAGCTCGGGGACGGTCGCTGGCTCAGTTGCCAGTTGCCGGCCCGGCTGGTTGCTGGCCGAAAAGGCCGGAAATATACTGCGAGGCGTTCTACTTGTGCGTGCGTCGCGCGTTCCTCCCAGCCTGCCAGAGGGTGCCGTGTTCCGGTCAGCCGTAAGACCCCGGTGAAGAAGCGCGTGGACGCATGGTGGCCGGTCGCTGGCTGGACGCTCGTCATCCTCCTGCTCACTTCAGTGCCGCTGCCGACGATGGTGGGCTTGTCGGGCTCGAACCTCGACAAGCTCGTACATTTCGGGCTCTATCTTGGGCTCGGGCTCACGTTGGGACGTGCGGCCCTCATCTCCGGCTACAGGGGCGTAGCCATGCTGTTGGGCCTGCTGCTGGCCGGAATCGCCTTCGCGGCCGTCGACGAGCTCCTGCAGAACTGGGTCCCGAGGCGAGCGCCGCAGATGGCCGACTGGCTGGCCGATGTGGCGGGGCTGGTGACGGGGTACGTCCTGTACGTCGCGCGGCGGAGACATAGATGGAAAACGGAAGCACAACGGACACGCCAGGCGTAGGCCGCGGGCCGGCGACTTTCGCGACCGCGTGGAGAGACGCGCGCTGCGGAGACATCTCCGGGGAGTGGATCGGCCGCCGCGTGAAGCTGGCAGGATGGGTCCACCGCGTCCGTGACCTGGGGGGAGTCATCTTCGTTCAGATCCGCGATCGCGGGGGGCGCGTGCAACTTGCGTTCGGTCCGGATTGGTGTGACGCGGGGATGATCGCTGCGGCCCGTGACCTGAGCTCGGAAGATGTCGTCCAGGTCGAGGGTGAGGTCGTCAACCGGCCGCCGGAGGCCGTGAATCCGGAGATGGCGACGGGCTCGATCGAGGTCCACGTGGATGACTTCCGCGTGCTGTCGGAGGCCGCGCCCCTGCCGATCCTCGTCGCCGATGTGGACCAGGAGGAGTTGCCGGCTGAGGAGCTACGGCTCCGACATCGGGTGCTGGACCTTCGGCGCCCGGAGATGATCCGGAACTTCGAGGTACGGCACGAAGCAGTGGCCGGGGCTCGCGAGGCTCTCTCGGCCGAGGGGTTCGTGGAGATCGAGACGCCGCTCCTCACACGGCGGACGCCGGAAGGTGCGCGTGACTATCTGGTGCCCAGCCGCGTGAACCCTGGGGAGTTCTACGCCCTTCCGCAGTCACCGCAGCTCTACAAGCAGCTCCTCATGGTGGCCGGCTACGATCGCTATTTCCAGATCGCGCGCTGCCTCCGCGACGAGGACCTGCGAGCGGATCGACAGCCGGAGTTCACTCAGGTCGATGTCGAGATGGCGTACGTGGGCGTGGACGACGTTCTCGGCGTCTGTGAGCGCATGCTTCAGCGGATGTGGAGCCGTGCCCTCGGCCGGGAGCTTCGCCTGCCCTTCCCACGGCTCTCCCACGCCGAGGCGCTCGAGACGTACGGAACCGACAAGCCCGACCTCAGGGTCAGCTGGAAGCTGGCCGACCTCACCGACCTGTTCACAGGGCTCGGCTTCGGCATCTTCGACCAGACGGTCGAGGCAGGAGGACGGGTGAGGGGCTTTGTGGCCGCCGGCGGCGCCGCCCTCTCCAGATCGGAGCTCGGGAGCTTCGAGGAGCTGGCGAGAAAGCGCGGCGCGAAGGGAGTGATCTGGCTGAAAGCAAGCCTCGAAGGGTGGTCCGGACCGATCGCCAAGTACGTGACCGACGACGTCGGCGCTCAGTTGAGAGGGGCGCACGGGATGTCAGAGGGGGACCTTCTGCTCCTGCTAGCAGGCCCCGATTCCGAGACCTCCGCTCCGCTTGATGCGCTCCGGCGCGCCGTGGCGGGTCGCCTCGGCGCGGTTGACGAAGTTGGAGAGCACTGGCTGTGGGTCGTGGACTTCCCGCTGTTCGAGCAGGATCCGGAGACCGGCGTGCCGGTGGCTGCCCATCACCCCTTCACGATGCCTCTAAACGCGGACGCCGACCGGATTCGCGAAGCCCCGTTCGAACTGACGGCTCTCGCCTACGATGTCGTCTTCAACGGCGTCGAGCTGGCCAGCGGCAGCATCCGCTGCCACGATCCGGAGATTCAGCGTGCGATCCTGGAGGCCCTGGGCTTCGATCGCGAGGAGGCAGAGCGTCGATTCGGCTTCCTGCTGGAAGCTTTTCGCTATGGAGCCCCTCCTCACGGCGGTTACGCACTGGGGTTGGACCGAACGATCGCGCTGATGGTTGGCGCCCCATCGCTCCGGGATGTGATCGCGTTCCCGAAGACGACGGCCGCCCGCGGGCTCATGGAGGGGACTCCCTCGAGCGTGGAACCGGAGGAGCTTGCGGGGCTACATATCCAGCTATGCAAGGACGACTGAGAGGGCGTTGGTGAGCTCCCGGTCCGCCGACACACAGGCCGACGCCGAGGCCAACACCCAGGTCGGTGCCCAGGCCGTGCAGGAGCGGCTCGATGCCGTCGGGGCGGACCAGCTTCTGCTGGCTGGCGTGAACGACGCCCACCTTGCGGAGCTGGCGCGCCTCTCCGAGGCACGCGTGATCCTTCGCGGCGATCACCTCATCCTCTCCGGATCGGCCGGAGCGGTGGAGCATGCCGTCCCCGCGGCTCGCCACATGATCGAGATGGCTCGCCGGCTGAAGGCCTTCTCGGTCTCTGACGTCGCGCGCTTCCTCGGCGGCGAAACGCCGACGCCCGGCTCTGACGAAGAAGCCGAAGCTCTCATTCTTCCTCGCGCCCGCCGGGTCATCAGGCCCCGTTCCAAAGGCCAGGAGCAGTACCTCGATGCGATTCGCGACAGCGACATCGTCGTCGGCATCGGTCCCGCCGGGACCGGGAAGACTTACCTGGCCGTGGCTCGTGCTGTCGAGGCGCTGCACCTGAAGCGGGTGAGGAAGATCATCCTCACCCGCCCCGCCGTCGAAGCCGGTGAGGCGCTCGGCTTTCTTCCCGGAGACATCAGGGAAAAGGTGGATCCGTACCTGCGGCCCCTGTACGACGCGCTGGAGGACATGATGCCGGCCGAGAAGGTGAGGCGCGCGATCGAGGAGCACACGATCGAGATCGCCCCGCTCGCGTACATGCGCGGCCGGACGCTCTCCGACGCCTTCATCATCCTTGACGAAGCCCAGAACGCCACGACGGCGCAGATGAAGATGTTCCTCACCCGCCTCGGGCTGAACTCCAAGACGGTCGTCACCGGTGACAAGACCCAGATAGACTTGCCGCGTCGGGCGGACTCGGGGCTGCTGGAGATCGAAGAGGTCCTGAAGGGAATCGAGGGCATCGAATTCATCTACCTGACGGGGCTGGACGTCGTCCGGCACCGGTTGGTCAGGGAGATCATCAGAGCGTACGGCGAGCGCACGACAGGCGAGCCAGGTCCGGAGGAGGGGGCATGATCGCCCACCACGGCGCATGACCACCCACTACTCCGAGAGCTGGCGTGAGGCGCTGCGCGCGATCGGAAGATCGCCGGGGTCCGGCTGGCGATCCAACGTCGTCCATCACGGGAGCAGAGGCCTGCTCATGCTGGTTCTCGCGCTCGCCGTGCCGATGCTCTTCCCCGGCGCCCCCCTCCCGGACTTCGCGCGGCTCGAGCAAGGCCAGGTCGCATCCGAAGACGTCATAGCGGAGATCTCTTTCGATGTGCCGAAGTCACCCGAGCGACTTCAGCTGGAGCGAGCCGAGGCCGAACGGGGTGTCGCGCCGATCTTCACGTTCGATCACGAGGCAGTGGGCCGAGCGACGGAGCGGGTGAACACGCTGTTCGCACGGCTGGACAGCGCCCTCGCCGTGGCCGAGGTGGACACGGTCGCCGTTCGACAGGTGCTCAGCGACGTTGAGAACGCGACGGTGCCGACCCAGGAGCAGGCGGCATATCTCCTGGTCGGAGCCCGCCGACGCTCGCTTCGGGACGCGCTGCTCCGGGCGTACGACCGGCTTCTCCCTGCCGGGGTCGTGTCGAGCCGTGACCTCTCCGACGTCCTCTCGGCCCAGGTCATCGTGCGAGACGAGGCTGGTGACCGGCTCGTTCGGCGCGACTCGCTCCTGGACGTGGGAAGGTTCTATGCCCGCGCCTCGGAGCTTGCCCCTGCCTCGCTGTCGGTCGACGGTCTTCAGCTCTTTCAGACGCTCGTCGTTCACTACCTGGAGGAGAGCCTGAGGCTGGATCCGGAGGCTACCGGGCGCGCCCGCCAGCAGGCGCGAACCGCCGTGCAGGGGTCCGCCGGCTTCGTCCTGAAGGGAGAGCGCATCGTCACCGCTCACGAGCGGGTCGGACGCGAGGAGATCGAGAAACTCCGTGCGTACAGCGCGGCTCTGGCCAGCTCCGGTCAGGCCGGCGTCGGATCCTTCTTCCGCTCCCTGGGTGGCGTCCTCTATGCCATCGTCGTGGTCGGAATCCTGTGGGGCGTCCTGTATTACCATCGTCGGGACGTGTACGAGAGCGCCAGAGGGTTTTCCATCGTAGTGGTGCTGGTGTTCGTCGTGCTGCTGCTCGCCAGCGTGGTGGCCCGCGCGAACACCTCGCCCGCGCTCATACCGGTGGCGCTGGCGGCGCTTTTGATCGCGGCTCTGTTCGACGGCCTGCTGGCGGTCGTCACGGTGATGGTGGTCGCGGTGCTTCTCGCCGGCCAGACCGCGTTGCCGGGACTGAGTGCGGCGTTCCTGACGATGGCCGCGGGAGCATCGGCGGCCACGGCCGTTCGGGTCGTCAACCGGCGGGCGGACAGCTGGAAGCTCATCGCCGTGATCACGCTGGCTTATCTCGTGGCGGCGCTGGCACTCGGTCTGCTCTTCACGTGGTCGCCGCGCGAACTGGCCCTCACCACGGCGTTCGGAGCCCTCAACGCGACAGTGTGCACGGTGCTCGTGGTGGGCGGACTTCTCCCCGCGCTCGAGCACTTCACGGGAATCACCACCCGGCAAACGCTGCTCGAGCTTTCGGACTTGAATCGTCCGCTTCTGAGTCAGCTGGCGAAGAAGGCTCCGGGGACCTACGCGCACTCGATCAGCGTCGCGAACCTGGCCGAAGCCGCCTGCTCGGCGATCGGCGCGAACGCTTTGCTGACTCGGGTCGGCACCTACTACCACGACATCGGAAAGACGAAGCAGCCCCAGTACTTCGTCGAGAACCAGCCAGCCGGCCGAAACCCCCACGACCGCCTGCGGCCCTCGCGCAGCGCGGAAGTCATCAAGGAGCACGTGCGCGAGGGCCTCCGCCTGGCCGAGGAGGCGCACCTGCCGGCGGCGATCAAGGACTTCATCCGGGAGCACCACGGCACGCTCGCGATCTCCTACTTCCTCAACAAGGCCAGGGAGCAGGAGCCGGATCTGGACATCGACCTCTGGGACTTCTCCTATCCGGGCCCCAAGCCGCAGTCGAAGGAAACGGCCGTCGTCATGCTGGCGGACTGCGTCGAGTCGGCCACGCGCACCCTCCCCGATCCGACGCCCGAACGGATACGCTCCCTCATCGACCAACTGGTGGGGGCACGAATCCGTGATGGACAGCTCGACCAATCGCCGCTCACGCTGGACGATCTTCACCGGATCAAGTCCGAGTTCGCCAAGACGCTGACCAGCTTCTACCACCAGCGCGTGGAATACCCCGATTCGGCCTGGAAGCCGGCCGCCCCCGCCTCCGCCGTCGCAGCGGAAGCCGACGGGCGTTCGAAGCCCGGGGCTCCGGTGGCCGGACCGGCCGAAATGGGTGCCGCGGGAACCTCGGGGGCGAGCGTCGAGACCACGGGGGGCGGCGAGGCCGGCGCCCGCGCCGATTGAGCCTTAGGCCGGCGCTCCCGGGCCTCACGCTGCCGGAGCACGAGCGTCGCGGCCTGTGACCATCCACATCCAGCTCAACCTGGCGGAAACATGGCCCGCAACGGCCCGCATCCAGCCCGTCCTCGAGCGAGCGGCCCTCGCCGCCGTGGCCACGGCGGCACCGAATGCAGGGGGCGAGATCGGCGTGAGCTTCGTCTCAGAGGACGTCATCCGGGGGCTCAACCACCGCTACCTCGGCCGAACCGAGAGCACGGATGTCATCGCTTTTCAGCTGGGTGAGGCAGAGGAACTGCTGGGCGATGTATATATCGCGCCGGAAGTGGCCGCCCGGACGGCCGTCGAGCTGGGCATTCCCGAGGAGGAAGAGCTCGTCCGTCTCCTGGTGCACGGCGTGCTGCACGTGCTGGGACACGATCATCCGGAGGGGGAGGACCGCTACGGCTCGGCGATGTTCCGCCTCCAGGAGGAACTGGTCGAGCGCTTGACGAGGGCGGAATCGTGAGACACCCTCTGCGAAGCCGATCCGGTGAGACGAGAATGCTCCAAAGGACCGCGAGAGGACACGGCTGAGCGGTGACCGAGCGTACGGAGATCGAAACCCAGGCGACCCGCCTCGAGGAGCTGCTGAAGCGGGGTGACAGCTACGAGCTGCAAGAGCTCGTGGAGAAGGTGCATCCGAGTGACCTCGCCGACATCCTCGAAGAGCTGGACGAGGAGCAGCGTCTTCGCCTGATCGGTTTGCTGCCGGCCTCGACCGCCGGCGAGACGCTCGCCGAGATGGACGAGGTCGAGCACCCCGAAGAGCTCCTGGCCCGGCTCAAGCCGGAGAGGATCGCCGAAGTCGTCGAGGAGATGCCCGACGACGACGCGGCCGACCTGATCGGCGAGCTGGAGCCGGAGGCACAGGCCCGGGTCCTGGCGTCCCTCGAGGATCCGAGCACGATCGAGGAGCTCCTGCACTATCCCGAGGACAGCGCCGGCGGGATCATGACCCGCGAGCTGGTCGCGGTGCCCTCCTTCCTCACGGCCAGCGAGGCGCTTTCCGAGATCCGTCGTCAAGCGCGCGAGGTTCCCGACTTCTACACGATCTTCGTCGTGGATCGCCAGGGAAAGCTCCGAGGCGTGATGAACCTGCAGAGCCTCGTGCTGGCGGATCCCGATCAGCCGATCGCCGACGTGATCGAGGATCCGCCCGCCGTCGTGCCCGTCGACATGGACCAGGAGGAGGTGGGCCGGATACTCTCCCGTTACAACCTGGCCGCCATAGGCGTCGTGGATCCGCTGGATCGGTTGGTCGGCCGCATCACGTTCGACGACGCTATCGACGTCCTCGAGGCGGAGACGACCGAGGACATCCTGCGCTTCGCCGCCGTCTCGGAGGAGGAGGAGATCCGGGGCTCGACGTTGGCTGCCGCCAGGAGCCGCCTTCCTTGGCTCGTGCTGAACCTCCTGACCGCGCTCATGGGGGCTTCCGTGGTCCTTCTATTCCGGGATACGATCGAGCGGATGGTGGTCCTGGCGGCGGTCATGCCCATGATTGCCGGCCTCGGCGGTAATTCCGGCACGCAGGCTCTGGCCGTCACGATTCGCCGCATCGCGCTCTCCGACGAGTCGCTGGTCGAGCGCTGGTCGGTAGTGGGCAAAGAGCTGACCGTTGGCTTGATCAACGGATTCTTCATAGGGAGCATAGTCGCCGTGGCCGGCCTTCTGCTGGTGAGCGACGCCGCGTTCGGGCTGGTCGTGATGCTCGCGATGTGGGGCAACCTGGTCGTCGGATCGACCATGGGCAGCCTCATGCCGATCTTCCTGGAGAGCATCGGCGTGGATCCCGCGGTGGCTTCCTCCGTCTTCGTGACCGCCCTTACCGACCTCTGCGGCTTCTTCCTGCTCCTGGGCCTCGCCTCGGCCCTCCTCCTGTAGCGAGCCGCGAGACGATGCGCTCCTTTCCCGGCGGAAGTCGTTCGGCGCTCATCGAGTCGTTCCGCGCCGGCGAAGAGCGCGCTCTCGCCAGAGCGATCTCGGTGGTCGAGGATCAGACCCCCGGCTTCGAGGCGTTGCTGGATGAGCTGCGGCCGCTGGTAGGGCGCGCTCGCCGCATCGGAATCACGGGTCCCCCAGGCGCCGGCAAGTCGACTCTCACGGCCCGGTTTGCCCGCCTGCTGCGCAACCAGGGGAACCGGGTGGGCATCATCGCCGTCGACCCGACCAGCCCGTTCACCGGGGGAGCGCTGCTCGGCGACCGGATTCGAATGGCGGAGCTCGCCGTCGAGCCCGGTCTGTTCATCCGCTCGATGGCCAGTCGGGGATCCGTGGGAGGCCTCGCCACGGCCGCGACGGAGGCGGCCGACCTCATGGATGCGTTCGGATTCGATCGGGTGATCCTCGAGACGCTCGGTGTGGGTCAGTCGGAGCTCGAGATCGCCGCCGCCGCCGACTCGACGGTCGTGGTCCTTGTTCCCGAGTCGGGCGATGGCATCCAGGCGATGAAGGCGGGACTGATGGAAGTGGCCGACCTCTTCTGCGTGAACAAGGCCGATCGACCCGGCGCGGATCGGCTGGTGAAGGAGATCGAGGTGATGAAAGCGATCCGGACCGGTCGGACGATGCGAGGGATCCCGCGCCACCACGCCAGGATCGCGGCCGGCAGCGGCAGTGCCGAGCTCGACGTCCCGGTGAACGATGGGGAGTCGCCGAGCGAGAACCCGCCCTCATTCTGGGATGCGCCGGTCCTCAAGACGATCGCGACGGAAGGGGAGGGCATCGACGAGCTGGCGGCGCGCATCGACGGGCACTTCGAGGCGATGCGGACGACGGGCGAGCTGAAGGCCAGGCGGTCGCGCGCTCTGGTCGACCAGACCCGTCGCATCCTGACCCGACGGGCGGAGACGCGGGCGCTACGCGCCTGGAAGGCGGTCGAGAGCGAGTTCTTGGAGGAGTTGCTGGCCGGCCGCATGACACCGTACGCGGTGGCCGAGCACCTCGACCGGGAGAAGTAGCGGCCGAATCAGACGGAACAGGGGCATGTTTCTGGCAGCCGGAAAGGTAGGCGCAGGTCGCCTGGCGCCGGAACGACGGGAGAAAGCGGCGGTAAGAAGCTGCTGCGGGTGGTTTCAAGGCGGTTGCCACGCGGGTGCAAGGCCGTCAGAAGCGGCTTCCGGTGGTTCGGGGCCGATTTTACGCCGCCTTCGAACAGGCGACGGGGTGGATTGGACGACAGCGAAACGAGCTGAATGAGTAAGGTTCTCACCGACGGAGCGAAGGCGAATCTGCAGCGAGAGATCGAGCGCCGTCGCGCCGAGCTGCGCCGCCTCGAAGAGAGCCTGGCCCGCTGGGAGGAGGCGTACGAGGGTAGTCCGGTTCGTCGGGACGTGGACTTCACGACCGTATCGGGAACTCCCGTCCGTCCGCTCTACACGACCCTCGACACCGCCGACACCGACTATCTGCGCGATCTCGGCCTGCCCGGCGAATACCCCTTCACCCGCGGCCCCTACGCCAGCATGTACCGCTCGAAGCTGTGGACCATGCGGCTGTTCTCCGGTTTCGCCACGGCGGAGGATACGAACGAGCGTTACAAGTTTCTCCTCGAGCGCGGGCAGACCGGCCTCTCGGTGGCGTTCGACTTCCCGACGCTCATGGGCTACGACTCCGATGACCCGCTCTCGGCGGGTGAGGTCGGGAACCGTTCGAAGAGGTCCGAGGGACGGTCCAGAACGACATCCTCAAGGAGTATATGGCGCAGCATGCGTGGATCTTTCCGCCACGTCCCGCGCTGAAGATCATCACCGACTGCTTCGAGTGGTCCAGCCAGCACGCGCCTCGCTTCAATACGATCTCGATCTCGGGCTACCACATAAGGGAGGCCGGGGCGACCGCGGCGCAGGAGCTCGCCTTCACGCTCAAGAACGGCTTCACCTATGTGGAGGAGGGGATCCGCCGCGGCCTGGACGTGGATGCCTTCGCGCCCCGTCTCTCTTTCTTTTGGGACGTCCACAACGATTTCTTCGAGGAGATCGCCAAGTTCAGGGCGGCTCGGCGCATCTGGGCGCGGCACCTGAGGGACACGTACGGGGCGCAGAGCCCCAGGAGCTGGCGGCTGCGCACCCACGCGCAGACGGCCGGCGTCACCCTGACCGCCCAGCAGCCCCACAACAACATCGTCCGCATCGCCTACCAGGCGATGGCCGCGGTGCTGGGCGGCACTCAGTCCCTGCACACCAACGCGATGGACGAGACGCTGGCGCTACCGACGGAGCACGCGGTCCGCGTCGCTCTCCGCACCCAGCAGATTCTGGCCTACGAGACCGGCGTGGCCAACACGATCGACCCGCTAGCCGGCTCCTATTACGTGGAGCGCCTGACCGACCAGCTGGAGGAGGAAGCCGAGGCGATCTTCGAGGAGATCGACACCCTCGGTGGCGTCGTCGCGGGGATCGAGACGGGGTACTTCCAGGGACAGATCGCCAACTCGTCGAGCCGGTTCCAGCAGGAGGTGGACTCGCGGCGGCGGATCATCGTCGGCGTGAACGACTTCATCGAGAGCGACGATGTGCCGATCGAGATCCTCAAGATCGGAGAAGAAGCCGCAGCGAAGCAGGAAGAGCGGCTAGCCGACCTGAAGGCTCGTCGGGATGACGCCGCCGTGCGCGAGGCGCTAACGCGGCTGCTGCAAGCGGCGCGCGACGAGGAGAACCTGATGCCGCCGATGCTGGATGCCGTCCGCGCCTACGCGACTCTGGGCGAGATCCGCCTCGCTCTCGAAGAGGTATACGGCCGCTTCCAGGAGCCGGTGACCTTCTAGACTCATCGGCCGGTCCGAGCGCCCGGCGCGCGTCGACCTATAACCGGGCTCGGATCCTCGCGTAGCCCTTCTTCAGCTCCTCCATGAGCATCGACGCCGCGGCCCTGACATCTTCCGATGCCTCATCGGCCTCGTCGCCGGCGGCCTTCAGCTTTCCACTCGTCGCGCGCTTCGGCTTTGCCGAGCGCCGCCTTTACCCACAGCTCAACCCGCGGTTGGGCGAGCTTCGCAACCAGCTCTCGCAGTTCGTCCCGATCCATGCTCGGCGCCCCTTCCTATCGTCCTGTTTCGGTCTCATGGCGGCCTCTTATCTCGTATCCGCCTCCTGCCTCAGCTGCTGCCTGCTCGCCCCGGAGCCGGTTCTCACCGCGTCACGGTCGGCGTGGTCGGGTCCGCGGTCGATGGGGAGGACGGAGCCGCCGGCGACTCCTCGACGGGCTGGAGCTCGGGTCCCAAGAGCACCCCGATCCACCGGGTGGTATCCCGCAGCTCCAGGGCGCGCTTGAGGATCACGGTGAGAGGCACTGACAGGAGCATGCCCACGGGGCCGAGCACCCAGCCCCAAAAGACCAACGACACGAAGACGACGAGGGTCGAAAGCCCCATCCCCCGGCCCATGACACGTGGCTCGATGACGTTGCCCATCAGCGTGTTCACGACCAGATAGCCGATCGCGGCGGCCAGCCCGGTTCCCGGACCCAGCTGCAGGTAGGCGAAAAGCACGCCGGGCACGGCGGCGATGTACGAGCCGATGGTCGGAATGTAGTTGAGGACGAAAGCGAGCAGTCCCCACAGGAGGGGGTATTCGACGCCAAGATACGCGAGCCAGGCAGCGACGAGCCCACCGGTCCCCAGGCTCACCAGCGTCTTGATGCCGATGTAGCGCCGCACATCCTCCGAGAATGCCGAGATCGTCTCGAAGAGGATGAAGATGATCGTGATGAGGATGAGGACCGTGTTCGTCAGCACGCCGCGCAACGCATTCAGGATGATGCCGACCAGATCGAGGATCTTCCCGAGCTCGAAGTAGCGCATCACGAATTCACCCGACACATCGAACCCGAAGCTGCGCAGCCAAACGAGCAACGCCTGGATCTCGGTCTCCAGTCGCCGTTGATAGAGCGGCAGCCCGCGCGTGAAATCGAAGATCGAGGAACCCAGCAGCGTGCCGACCGCCGTGCCGAATGCCAGCAGTCCGAGCACGACGATGCTGACGGCAAGCCAACGCGGAAGCCCGATCTTCCTCAGGAAGTCGAGGGGGCCCGTGCAGAGAATGGAGATGAAGACGGCCAGGAAGAAGGGCACGAGCATCCCCGCGGCCGCCCGCATGCCCGCAATCACGACGACGAATGCCGCCGCGCTGATCAGCATGCTTCGGCCCGCCGGCCGGATGCTGTCGTCTGACGTTCGGAGTGTGGGCATCTTCGTCCAACATAGTCGCTTGCCGTCTCCGAGGGCCACCACGCGGCATCTCGTTGCCGCCCTCTACCAGGCACCGGTAACTTGGCTTGCCGGACGTCGCGAATCAGGGATGTACACGCCGGCTTTCGTGGGTTCGAGCCTGAGTGCAAGCGGAGTAGCGTCGCAGATATGACGGAACGCAGGATCAGGGTGCTCGTGGCCAAACCGGGTTTGGACGGCCACGATCGCGGAGCCAAGGTGATCGCCGCCGCGCTGCGCGATGCCGGGATGGAGGTCATCTACACCGGCCTCCACCAGACCCCCGAGATGGTCGCCAGCACGGCGCTCCAGGAAGACGTGGACGTCGTCGCGCTCTCGATTCTGTCCGGCGCCCACATGACCCTCTTCCCCCGGGTGAAGCGGCTGCTCGACGAGAAGGGGCTCGCGGACATCCTGGTGACCGGCGGCGGGATCATCCCTGCCGAAGACGCTGCGGAGCTCCGCACGATGGGCATCGGCAAGCTGTTCACGCCGGGCACGACCACGGCGGAAGCGGTCGAATACATCCGCTCCTGGGTCGAGGCCCGGGACGCCGCGGCCGGGTCAGCGGGCGGGCCTGCGCACGACTCTTCGGGGGGCGAATGACCACAGTCGCGGATACCCGAATGGGCCAGATGGTGGCCGAGCTCGGCGAGCTCGAGGAGCGTCTTCGTCTGGGCGGCGGGCCCGCGAAGATCGAGAGGCAGCACTCCCAGGGTAAGCTGACGGCCAGGGAGCGGGTCGAGCTACTGCTCGACCCCGGCGGCGGCTTTCTCGAGATCGGACTCCTCGTCGCGTACGATCAGTACGACGGCCGGGCACCCGGGGCCGGTGTGTTGACGGGAGTGGGCGAGGTCTGCGGTCGCGAGGTCGTGATCGTGGCCAATGACGCCACCGTGAAGGCGGGAAGCTGGTGGCCGGAGACCATCACCAAGATGCTGCGCGCCCAGGAGATCGCGATGCGATGCCGCATCCCGATCATCTATCTGGTCGACTCGGCTGGCGTGAACCTCCCCTACCAGGGCGGCGTCTTTCCGGGGAAGTACGGCGCGAGCCGGATCTTCTACTACAACTCGATCATGAGGCACTATCTCGAGGTGCCTCAGCTCTCCGCTGTGCTGGGGCCCTGCATAGCGGGAGGCGCGTATCTGCCGGCTCTCTCGGACGTGATCATCATGGTCGAGGGGACGAGCTTCATGGGACTCGGTGGTCCGAACCTGGTGAAGGGCGCGACCGGACAGGAGGTGGAGGGCGAGGCGCTGGGCGGCGCTGCCACGCACACGGCGATCAGCGGCGTCGCCCATTACAAGGTCGAAGATGACCGGGCGTGCATCGCGCGGCTCCGTGAGCTTCTCTCCGAGCTCCCGGCTCCGAAGACCCCGGCACCCCAGAGCGAGCCGCTTCCGCCCGACCGTTCCCCCGAAGACGCCTACGAGATCATGCCTCCGGATCACCGGCAGCCGTACGAGACGGAAGATCTGCTGAGCACCTACCTCGACGGCGGGGGCTGGGACGAGTTCCAGGCCGACTACGCACCCGAGCTCCTCACGGCCGTGGCTCGGCTGGAAGGGCGATCGGTGGGAGTGCTCGCCAACCGGCGCGGGATGTTCCGGAGCCAGGGGGACGGACCTCCCAAGTTCGGTGGCATCGTCTACACGGACAGCGCCGAGAAGACGGCCTACTTCATGGAGGTCTGCGACCGACACCGTGTCCCGCTCCTGTTCGTGCAGGATGTGAGTGGGTTCATGGTTGGCACCGAGGCCGAGCACTCCGGGATCATCCGGGCCGGAGCTCAGATGGTCGAAGCGATGGCCACGGCGCGCGTGCCCAAGGTGGTGCTCACGGTCAACCACGCGAGCGGGGCCGGTTACTACGCGATGGCCGGCCAGGGCTTCGATCCCGACTTCATCTTCACCTGGCCCACCGGTCGGATGGGTGTGATGGAGGGTGAGTCGGCCGTTCGGGCGATCTACGGGCCCAAGCTCGATCGCGCGGCCGCCGGCGAGGATCTACAGCCAGAGACGGAAGCGGCCATCGAGCGGACTCGGGCCGAGTACGAAGCGCAGCTGGACGCACGCTACGCGGCGGCGCGCGGCTTCGTCGACGCCATCATACGGCCGGAGGACACCCGGCCGGTGCTCGACCTGGCGCTGCGTGCCGCCTTGAACAACCCGGCTCCCCACATCGGCGCCTTCACGCTGCCCGACGATGCCTGATTCCCCGGATAGGTTCGTCCGCGTCGCATCCGGCCAGGGCTTCTGGGGCGACTGGCAGGAGGCTCCCAAGCTTCAGGTCCGCCGCGGACCCATAGACTATCTGATGCTCGACTACCTGGCCGAGATCACGATGTCGATCCTCGAGAAGCAGCGGGAGCGCGACCCGGCGGCTGGCTACGCGCGGGATTTCGTCGATATGGTGCTCGACCTCGCCCCCGACCTGGTGTCGAAGCTCCGGAACATGGAGACCGGCGAGCCCCTCAGTACGGTGCGCGATAGGGTCACGGCCGCCAACGCCTACATGGGAGCGGGTCCGATCCTGCAGGCGTTGCGGCAGGGCGCAGATGTCGTCGTCACCGGGCGCTCAACCGACACCGCGCTGACCTACGGACCGTTGATCCACGAGTTCGGGTGGGAAGCGGACGACTGGAACCGGATCGCCGCGGGCGTCGTGGCCGGACACATCAACGAGTGTGGGGCCCAGGCGTGCGGCGGCAACACGCTCTTCCGGTGGCGCGAGGTGGACCTGGTCGAGCCGGGTTACCCGATCATCGAGGCGTCGGCGGATGGATCGTTCGTCGTGACGAAGCACCCCTCGCTCGGCGGCCGGGTCAACTGGGCCAGCGTCACCGAGCAACTCGTCTACGAGATGGGGGATCCGACCGAATACATCACGCCGGATTGCGTGGCCGATTTCTCGACGATCCAGCTCGAGGACCTGGGAGACGACCGCGTGCGGGTAACAGGGGTCGAGGGCCGACCCCGTCCCGAGCTGTTGAAGGTCTCGATCGCCTACCGGGGCGGCTACAAGGCGACCGGGACGCTCACTTACTCCTATCCCGACGCCTACGAGAAGGCGGTCGCCGCGGACCGGGTGCTGCGCGGTCGTCTGGATCATCTGGGCCTGGAGTTCGACGAGATCCGAACGGAGTACGTCGGCGCCGGTGCGTGCCACGGCCCGCTCGCCGGCCCCCCCGACCCGTCGGTGCCAGAGGTGGAGCTGCGTATCAGCGTTCGAGGAGACGACCAGATGCGCGTGGAGCGCTTCACGCGCGAGCTTGCGCCCCTCATTCTCGCCGGACCGCCCACCGTGACGGGCTTCGCCGCCGGCCGGCCGCGAGTTCACGAGGTCATGGCCTACTGGCCGGCCCTCATCGAGCGAGAGGTGGTCGAGAGCGTCGTACATGTGGAGGTGACCGAGGCGTGAAGGTACCCCTTTGGCGCGTTGCGTTCGCCCGGTCGGGTGACAAGGGAGACACCGCGAACGTCGGTCTAATCGCGTTTACGGAATCACTGTATCCAGTGTTGGCAGAACTGGTTACAGCTGACAGGGTGAAGCAGCACTTCAAAGGAATCTGCCTGGGATCGGTCGATCGGTACGAGCTTCCCAACCTGCGTGCGCTGAACTTCCTGCTGCA